>JBHLPZ010000180.1:0-6380 GCA_048885325.1 Candidatus Odinarchaeota archaeon | reverse complement strand
TTCTTTTGGCTAAATCTTTCATTTCTGGAATTCGTTCAGTATCACCAGCATGGTATACACTTTTTCCTGCAGATTCAATTATTGTTCCTGCCCACCCATTGTTTTTTGGGTGTGTTTTCTTTTTTATGGTATAGGCAGGAAATAATTCTATTGAAAAGTCTTTATAGGCAAATTCTTCACCAAATTTTAAAGGCTTTCCATTAAATTCTGCTAAACTGTTAGCAATACTGATTGGGCCTAATAAAATTGTATCATCTTCCCATAATTTCTTAATATCTGTAGTTGAGAAATGATCTCCATGAGTATGGGATGAGACAATTATATCTGCTTTTTCTTCACCTTCTTTAATATTATATGGGTCTAAATAGATAATTTTACCACTAAACATCGCAATCTTGAAAGCGGCATGACCCAGCCAAAAAATTTCCATTTGTGCTTCCATACTTTATCACTTTTTCCAAATTTGAATTATAATTAATATTTATAATTCAAACTTATATAACTCTATCTGATATTGGAACAAATAATAAGGAGAATTATGTATAGAACACTAATCTTCAGATTCTAAATCTAGTTCTGGTTTCGTTAAAGAAATTTTTTTAGATATCCCAAATTTATCAGATTTAGAAATATCAATGTTTTTAAGTTGTTCCTTGAAAACTTTATTTCCAAAATCAGGTATTTGGTGTATTGTAGTAATTTCTGGGATCTTATGAATAAAATTTGGTTTTAATGTATTTTGTATATGATATAGACTTCTCTCTAATTTCTTTTTATTAGTAGTGTGTTTCTTAAAAAAAGGATTTTCTGTTTTAAGTGGATTTATATTAAGCCTTTCGGAATTTAAATTAATAAATGGTCTTGTGCTTGTAGAAATTCGACAAATTGGACAATTCACTTCATCAAGACCGTGTTTACAAATCATGTATTTTTCACTCAAATAGATTTTCTTTTTTGAATTCTTTAAATTAATTTTATTTTATATTTTTTTTTATTATTAATTATGAGTGAGTTTTTAGAGGAAATAAAATCTCAATCCTTAGCACTAAGAGATACTTTAAATTATATAATGACCGATGGAAAAACTCAATTTCTAATTGTAAAGGACTTCATTAAAAAAGGAGGAATAAATAAACTAATCTTTACAGGAATGGGATCTAGTTACATTAGCACATATTTACCCTATTATATATTAAATCAATACGGAATAACAACTGAAATAAGAGATTCTGGGGAATTTCTATTCAATTTGTTTCCAGAAAAAAAGAAAGATATTTTTAAAAATACGGGAATAATAATTATCTCTCAATCGGGTGAATCTGGTGAAATTCGAGAATTACTTAGGAAAATTAACTCAATTGATGATACTCCCTTAACAATCGGTATTACAAATAATCCTGATAGTTACCTTGCATCCATGACAGAATTACAGATTTTAATGAATTTTGATAAGGAATTATCAGTAACATCAAAGAGTTATGTTTGCACTTTATTATTGCTTTATGTGATGGCTAAAACGATAATAGGTGAATTTTTTACAAATGAAAGTGAACATGAAAAAATTGACCAATTAATCACTGAAGTGGATACCTTAATGAATGATAAAGCAAGCTTAAATAAAATCTGGGGAGATTTAATAGATTCTTTTGGTTACAACATGAATTTTATCGAAATATTATCACGAGGCTCTTCGATGGTAACTGCCCATCAAGCTGCTTTGAATTGTAAAGAAATTGCTAAAATTTATTCTGAAGCAAGTTCTATATCTACGTTTAGACATGGAGGTATAGAATGTCTTAAAGATAACACCACTATAATTTTGATAACATCAGACAATAAGAATTTACAGTTAAATATTAAATTCCTAGACAATCTAATTAATAAATGGAAATGTAAAAAGGTTCTTCATATAACAAATCAAAATTTTGATGATAAACTCGAAAAAATTCATAAAAATTCTCGAATGATTGTTTATCGGCATAAGATTGGTGATAATTATTTGGCTCCAATAATGGAAATCATTATTCTACAATTACTTTTTTATAAAATGGCTGAAAAAAGAGGTATTAAGCCGGGTATCTTTTACTTTACAAAAAAAATAACTGATGATATATAACTTTAAATTTCAAAAACTATAATATAAACTTTTTATATTTGATTCTACTAAATTTATTATTTCAAATTTAAAATTTGATTTTATATCAATAAATTTTATAAAAATTAAGTGAATCAATATGATGATTATGGAAAAATTTCATGTTGATGAAAATAAGAGCTGGTTTCATAAGTGGTGGCCTGAAGGAGTACCATTTAATACTGAATTCGAAGAAATTAGTCTGGGTGATTTTTTTGAAAAACAAAGAAAAAAATATCCCGATTCTAATGTTATATGGTTCATCGATACATGGATGACCTACGATGAAATTGGAAAATATATTGATTCTTTTGCAACTGCACTACATAATTTTGGTATTAAGAAAGGAGATGTAGTTGCCTTTTTATTACCTAATTGTTTTCAATATGTCATTTCTTTTTATGCATGTGCAAAACTGGGAGTTATATCAACGGGTATAAATCCAACTTACAAGCCACTTGAAGTACTTCACCATCTTGAATTAACAAATGCTAAAGTATTAATCGTGTTGGATTCTCTCTATAGTGATTTAGCAGGTCCTATCATTCAAAAAACGAATATCGAAATAGTAATATATACCAACCTTATTGATTTATGTAGTGATCTTTCAGGAATCAAAAAAGTTTTAGGAAAGATATTGGGAAAAATTCCTTCTGGAAAAGTTGATTTTAATCCATCATATAAATTCATGGATTTCCTAAATACAGAACCAAATTTACCACAAATAAGTTTTGATCCAACGACTCATACAGCAACTTATATAATGACAGGAGGAATTACAGGGATTCCTAAAGCAACAGTATTAACCCACTTTAATCTAATATCAAATGTTAAACAAATTGTTGAGATTTTCGGAGGAGAACAGCCTGGGATGGGAGATGTTGGTGTATTACCATTATTTCATTCATTTGCTATGACGGCTGTAATGAATGTAGCAATTGGAATAGGAGGGTGGATGATGCTTTTTGTAAGACCTCCCTCTACTGAAGATTTACTTAAAACGATTGATAACTTACCTGCACCTAAAGGTCTTGCTTATGCTGGAGCAGAAATTTTTTTCAAAAGAATTGCTGATTACCCACATTTAAAGAAATTCCCCCATTTAATGGGTAAAATGAAATTGAATGTATCTGGAGCGGGTCCTTTGCATACACCAATAAGAGATGGATTTGAAAGAAAAACAGGAGGAAGAATTGTAGAAGGGTATGGTTTGTCTGAAGCTAGTCCGGTTGTTAGCTGTGGTAATTTATTTGGTGAAAGTCCTATTGGAACAATAGGTATGCCTTTACCAGGTACAGATTGGGCAATTTTTGATGCTACTGCTCCAAACCTTGAAAGAGGACCTCTAGCAGATGGACTTCCAGGCTCTAATTATGGAGAAGAATATATAGGTGAATTATGCATAAATGGTCCACAAGTAATGAAAGAATATTTAAACCAACCAGAAGAAACTAAATACACTTTGCAAGAATGGGATGGACGGATTTGGTTAAGAACAGGTGATATTGGATATATGCATGAAGATGGAACTGTAACATTAATAGATCGTAAAAAACAATTAATTAAAGTTGCTGGGCATTCAGTATTTCCTACTGAGATCGAAACTATGCTGATGAAACATGAAGCTGTTTCAGAAGCAGCGGTAGCAGGGCTGCCTGATCCTGAAGGAAAAGTGGGGGAAATAGCTAAAGCATGGATTGCTCTAAAGTCGGAATATGTAGGAAAAATTTCAGAAGAAGATCTGCTAATATGGGCAAAGAGGAGTATGACCCATTGGAAAATCCCAAAATATATAGAATTTATCGATGAAATACCTAAAAGTATATTAGGAAAATTACAGAGAAGAATACTTCAAGAAGCGGATCCCTTATATAAGAAATAATTATAACTTTTTTTATAATATTTTTTTATTTTAAATCTTTTTTTAAAAAATATTTAAAGCTAAATTTTTAATAGAAAATATTAATTTATCTAGTCCAAGTAATATACTTAAAGCTAAATTTTTAATAGAAAATGGTAAAAGGTATTATCTTATCTGGCGGATTTGGTACAAGGCTTAGACCATTAACATGCTTTATTCCAAAATCTTTAATACCGGTCGTTAACAAACCCGTTATTGAACGACAAATTTTATTATTGAGATCTACTGGTGTAAAGGAAGTAGTTCTGGCTGTAAGTGTGATGTCAGATATTGTAAAAAATTATTTTAAAGATGGTAAGAAGTTTGGAATAAAGATTAGTTATACAAATGAAAAACATCCAATGGGGACTGCGGGAGCAATAAAGTTAGCAGAGTCCTACTTAGATGATGATAATTTTTTCATGCTAAATGGAGATGTAATTTTAAATTATAATTTCAAGGAAATGCTTAATTTTCATGAAAAATCGTATGGAATTGGCACAATTGCGAGTAAAATCGTAGAGGATCCCTCTCCCTATGGGGTTCTTATAGTCGATCCTGAAACTAACCAACTTTATAAATTTCTTGAAAAAAGTGAATATTCACCTCCAAACGGAAAAATTATTCCAATGCCAGTTAATGCCGGGGTATATATTTTAGAGCCAGATATTTTTTCTTACATTAAACCAAACAAGAAGGTTTCTATTGAAAGGGACATTTTCCCTAAAGTGCTTGTTGACAAAAAAATGTATCATTTTCCAATTACGGGTATTTGGAAAGATATTGGCAAGCCTTATGAGTTACTACAAGGAAGTATTTTATTAATGAATGATATTTTGAATAATTTAAAAGGAAAAAGAAGGAGTTTAATTGATAATTCAGCTGATATTGATCCAACTACAAAAATCTTTCCTCCATGTACTATTGGAGAAAATGTTGTCATTCGGGGTAAGTGTGAGATAGGACCCAATGCTATCATCGGAGATAATGTTTATATTGATGAAAGTACACTAATAAAAGAATCTTTAATATATAATGACACCTATATCTCTAAAAATGTTGATATTCAAAATGTAATCATTTCTGATAATTGTCTTATAGAAGATCACGTTCAATTAAGGGGTATAAATGAAAATCTGGTCATTTTAGCTTCTTATGTTAAAATTTTAAAAAATATTAAGCTTATAGCTAAGGAAGGCGAATCAATTAATTTTTGTCATCACGTAGAAGTAAATGAAAGCCTAATTTAAATATTCTTTACTTTAAATTATTAACATTAATTAAGTTCCAAACTTTTGTATTATGTCTTATCGCTTAAATCCAGAAATGATTTATGAAAAATTTCTTAAAAATGAAATTAATAAACAAGAATCCCTAAAATTACTGGAATCACTAATAAATGAAAGTGATGATGAAGAGATAAGGGCAAATGCTATTGAAGTTCTTGAACGATTCTCAGTGATAGGTATCGGGATTTCCAAACTTATTGAAAAAAGTTTAATATCTGATGAATCTCCTTTAGTAAGAACCGCTGCTGCAAAATTTATTATTAACACTAATTTGGTAGAAGCACAAAATGCTTTAGAATGGAGAATTCTGAATGAAAAATCAATATTATTTTTTAAAAAAAGTCTAGATTTCATAAAGCGCTCTCAAAATCCAGAAATTAAAAATTTTAAAGAAACGCTTTTAGTAAGATTAAACAAGATATATAACTTAAATAAAACTGATTCTGAATTCATCTTAGAGTTAGATTATCATGATTATAAAAAATTTGTGAAGGATTTTAAAGATTTTTTATCAAAATTTGATATTAAAGAAGAAGAGAAAAAAAAATTAATAAAAGAAAATACAGAAATCGGTTATAAAGGATTAGGTAGAATCATTTCAGCAAAAGAAGGATATATAACAGGTTTAATTTTAAATGACCTTGAAGAAGTACCTAAATCACTTCAAAATCTTTCAAAATTAGAATATCTAGAAATTAACCGCTGTAAAGTTGGGGACTTGCCAGATTCATATGGATATCTCTCTCAAATCAAAAATCTTACTTTAAAAAACAATGAAATTAAAAAAATTCCACATTGGGTATTAGATATTTCCTCAACAGAAAACTATATTGAAAAATATGTTAAAAATGGAGTTAACCTTGAGGAAGCCTCAACATTGGGGCTATTAGAAATCTTAACTGGTCAAGCTTTTGTCAAATTAGAATTAGAGAAGTCATTTTTACCATCACTATTATTTTATTATAAGTTAAATCAAAATGGTAATATAATTGCCCTACATCTATCATCTGAATTATCACGTATAGGCGTATTTCCCAAGGAAATATGTAAATTAAGA
>JBHLPZ010000179.1:0-6447 GCA_048885325.1 Candidatus Odinarchaeota archaeon | reverse complement strand
CCACCTGACCAATCTGTATAAACGGAAAATTGGTATTTCCATATTTTATCACTACGATAGAGGATTGTGGATGCGCCTTTTGCCCCATACCCATATTTATGGACATCAGCAGACATGGAAGTTACCCCTGGAACAGAAAAATCAAATTCAGGAACTTCATAACCAAGTTTTTTAATAAAAGGCAACATAAAGCCTCCAAGACATGAATCAACATGCATTCCTATTCCACGATCTTTGGCTAAAGCTGCTAATTCAGGAATTGGATCCACAACTCCTCTCGGAAAATCGCAAGCAGAACCTACTATTAATATTGTGTTCTTGGTTAATGCTCTTTCCATAGCTTTTACGTCTGCGCGATGAGTATTTTTGTCCACTGGTACTTTTATTGCTTTTACATCAAAATAATCGGCACCTTTGTAAAACGCTGGGTGTGCAGAGCTAGGTAATACCATCTCTGGATTCTTAATATCGGGAAACTTATCCCTTGCCCAATCTCTATACGTTTTTACAGCCATAACAATACTCTCAGTTCCTCCAGAAGTCATACTCCCACAACATTTTTTATCTCCTCCAAATAGATCAATAGCCATTGAAACTACTTCAGTTTCAAATTTTTTTAGACTTGGAAAAGCAAGTGGACTTAATGCGTTTTTTGAGAAAAACATATTATAGCTTTTCTTAAGTAATTCTGTATGTTCATCCGATGCATGATATACTAAACTCCAAACCTTTCCATCTTTCCACTCTACGTCATCTCTGCTAATAATTTCCATTTCTTTTATGAGTTCATTTCCAGAGATTCCGTTTTCGGGTAAAACTACCTTAGGTCTAGCCATTTTTATTCAATAACCAATAATATTTTTTTTATATTTTTTAATTTACTTTAAACCATAATAAGAGTATAACTTTGAATATTGAAATCTAAAAAAATTTTGATAAAATCAAAAAAAAAAATCAAAAGGGAAATTTAAGTAATAATCACGTAGGATATTGTATCAGAAGGCAAAAGTTTATTAAATTTTCGTCAAATAATTAATTCGCATTCTTCTTTGGGATAAAATTTAGAAAGATAGGGTCATGGACACTATTTTTAAAATCTAAATATTTATATTTAAATAATGTGTATATTTTTATCATATTTTTAATAATTTATAAAAAGTTTAGAAAATAATATAAAAGGGAAAGAATTATGGCAAAAAAGAAGGCTCCTAAAAAAAAACCAGCTCCAAAAAAAAAGCCAGCCCCTAAGGGAAAAAGTGCTCCTAAAAAGAAACCAGCTGCTAAGAAATAATAATAATAATAATTATTTAATAATTTTTTTATATTCTTTTACTGATTTGAAAAAACACATCTTCATAGATTCTTAGCTTAAAATTAATATATCTATGAATTACTTTATGTAAAGGGTGAGTTTCATTTGCAAATCAAGAATGTTGATTTTCTTTTAACCTTCAAATGCCCAGCGAAATGTCAACATTGTAGTTATAATGCGGGACCAACACGAACCGGTTTAATCAAACCAGAAGATTTATCGCACTATTTAAAAGAATTAATGAAACTCCACCCATTACAATCTGTATGGGTTCATGGGGGTGAACCATTTCTATATTTTGATTATTTGGAGCATGTGATTAAAGAAACAACGAAGATGGATATTCCTAACACGGGTATTATTACTAATAGTTTTTGGGCAAAAAATATGAAAATTGCCTATAAGAAGTTGAAACGATTAAAAAGAGCGGGACTAACAGCAATTACTTTTAGTTTTGATTGTTTTCATCAAGAATTCATCCCTATAGAATATGTTAAGAATGCACTCAACTCAGCAGTAAATATTGGATTTGAACCCATATATGTAGACAGCTATTTTGTAGAGGATATAGATTCAGATAACCATTTTAATCAATTAACAAAAATAAATTTAGAGAAGTTAGGGAACTTAAAAGGAGTAGAATTCCGTCATTTAATTATGAGTGTAGAGGGCCGAGCTACCGAATTAAAACAATATATAAAATTAAAAGGATCAATACCCTATAAGAAATGTCCAGTTCCATTTTGGATTGAAGGAAATCTTCAAAATCCCAAAACAATAGAAATTGATCCTGAAGGTAATATAACGTTATGTCCAGGTATTTGTATTGGTAACACTAAAATCCAATCTTTAACCGAAATTATCCAAAATTATGATTATGAAAAACATCCTATTTTATCAATTATTTCAAACAAAGGCCCTATAGGATTATTAGAATTAGCTAAATTCAAAGGATTCGAAGAAACTCAAAATTTTGTTAATGAATGTCATCTTTGCTATGAATTAAGAAGATATTTACAACCATATTTTCCGCGATTTTTAGCTCCTAAGGAAATTTATTATGGTTAAAATTAAAAAAAAAGAATTATAATTTAATTTAAAAATTTTATATTTCGGGCATTTCAAGGCCCACAAGTGGTAATGCTTCGGCACCTGACATAAAAACCTCAAAATCTACCTTATATCCCTCTATATCGAAATATTCAAGTATGTTCTGGTAGAAACGCCTCATATACTCTTTGAATTTTCCATCTTTAACTTCTGTAACAGAAATTGCTTTCATACCTTTGGATGTTGTTCTTACACCTACAGGTAAAATTGGTTTATCTATAGATCTATCTGTAGGGAATTTTTTTAAGACTTCAAGGTATTTTTTTCCAACTTCAGCTGATTTACCAGGTGGAAAGTAGGTAGTTGCCACTACTATGACCATATAATTCACCTCAATTTTAGTTTTAATATTTTTTTTTGGATTAAACAGTATTGTATGATTATCTCAAAATTAATATAAACTTTTCCGATTTTGTCAAAAGATAATTTTAACATTTTTATTATCTGGTAGATTACCAATTGTACATAACTTTAATATTGTATTAAATTAGATGATTTTATGCCCATAATTGGTATTGATTATAATAAATGTACTGTATGCAGAATTTGCTTGTCTGCATGTCCTAGATACTTATATCAAGAAAATGAGGGGAAAGCTCAAATATCATTTGCTGGACCTGTTAAAAAGTGTATATTATGTGGACAATGTATTGCTCAATGCCCAGAAGACGCGATATTATATGAAGGTATGGGGGAGGTAATTTCGGTTGAAAATGTCGCAACACCTGAGAAAATCGTCCCTTATGACAATTTATATAGTTTTCTCGCAAGTCTTCGTTCAATCCGCCGCTATAAGCCAGATAAAGTACCTGATGACTTATTAAAAAAAGTGATTAGGGCTATGGAATATGGTGCTACTGGGGCTAATATGAGATCTGAGAAATTTTTTATTGTTTCGGATAAATCTAAGCTAAAAGAATTGTCAGATGCTGTTTTAGAAGAGCTTTTTAAAGATCAATTGCTGAAAGATCAATTTGGTGAGCAATTAAGAAAACATAGCCAGAAGTATCAATATCCTATATATTTTGATGCTCCTCACGTAATTTTTGTATCCAATAACTTGAAAATAATGATGGGGGGTTTTAATATTGGAAATATAATTACTTTTGGGAGATTGGCGGCTCAATCACTTGGTTTAGGAACTTGTTGGAATGGTTGGACTCAAATGGCTATAGAGAGAAATAATGAAATAAAAAAAATAGCTAATATTAAGGGTATTGTCGTGGCTGCATTCACCATAGGCTTTCCAGATTTAACATACTATCGTTTACCTCCCCGATCTTCGAAACATGTTAAAGATTTATAATAACTAGCTCCAAAATCTAGAGTCAAAAAGAAACTACATTGTAATATAATATACAAAATTGTTAAAGGCAGCTTTTATAAATCATAGGATCTATTCTAAAAAAAATAATAAAATTCGTGAGTATTAAGGAAATACGTAAGTTTATATTTTTCCAGATTTGTCAAAATTGATAAAATTCTTTTTGTTACTTTTCATTATGATTATAGCTACAATTGGGATTAATGATAATGAAATAAACAGATTGATTATTGAAACTAAAATATCATAAATTAAAACGTATAAAATTAAGAACGCTATGTAGAATGTAGTTCCAGAGATTACAACATCTAATAGTGAATTTGTTTTACTTTCTGCCCAATTTTTCAAAACCCGACTATAGATAAACTTATAAACAAATGTGTGCTCAATCAATTCCCATCCGATAAATACCAGAAGACTGAGTGGAGACATAACAATTCCCTGCCTGTAGGTTAAATTAAATTGGAAAAGTAATGTAAAAAAGGAGTTTATATTCAATCCAAATACTATGTGGCCTAATGAAAATACATCAATAACCTTTCCTTTCAATCTTCATCAATCCAACATATTTGTGCTAAAGTATAAGATTTTGGATTAAATAAATATAATATAAAATTTAATTCCTATTAATTGTTTTGTTAAATGAGGTTACTCCTTTTACATTTATGACAAATTGTAGATTATACTTTTTTAATTTAATGAGTTCCCATAAAATCTATGATGGTCTTCATGACAGCTTCAGTTTGCTCAGTAAATAAACCATGCCCGCTATTTTCAAATAATTTTAATTTTGCACTCGGAATTAATTCAGCCAAAATTTCTGCGTTTTGAGGAGGAACAAGAAGATCTTGTTTTCCATGCAGAATTAAAGTAGGAACTTGAATATCTTTCAATCTTCTATATGATTTAAATCTCAACACAGCATTAATTTGCTTTCGATACACTTCAAGAGGAACTGGATGAGAAAGATAATTTTGGATTATAGCATCTATAATATTCGGATGAGTTTTAATGAAACCTTCGCTATATACGAGCGGAATCTGGCTTTTTATTATTTCTTCAGGAGTTACCCCCTCTTGTAAAGGTGACTTTCCAGTAAAGGTCTCCTTTGAAGGCATAATATATTTTGGTCTTCCACAATGAGTTGAGCCAATAACTAATTTCTCAATTTTTTCAGGATAGTTGATCACTAATTCCTGAGCTATCATTGCTCCCATACTAAATCCTAATACGTTGACCTTACCACATTTTAAAGCGTCTATCAATCCTGCTACATCATCAGCTAATAGTTTTATGGTATATCGCTTATCTCCATCATCCGTTTGTCCAATACCTCTGTTATCAAAAATTATTGTTTTAAATTTCTGAAAAATCAATATTTCAAAATCTTGAAATAGTAGAGAAGACTTGAAATGCTTAACATGACCACCCTGACCCATTATAAAAATAAGGGGTATCCCTTCTCCATGGATTTCATAATAAATATTAATATCATCAACTTTTATTTTAGGGATATCAGCAATCCTCCTCCTTTTTTTCGATGATATTTCTTTATTATTTCTAATTCTATATAATATTAATTTTATTTTATATCTTAAATTCCCTAATCGATTTTCTCTTTTGGTAAGTTCTTACAAAAAGAAATTAATTAAAAGCAATCAATTGTAAAGGAGATTAATTTTTTATAATCCTAAAAGTTACAGAATAACAGGTGAAGGTAAATCATTTCTTAACAACACAGTTTCTCCTAAATCTACACTATGTTCATTTAACCAAGATTCTGGCATTGCAATTTTCATGTGATATTTATCTTGTTCGTCAAATTCGAGCAATTCCTTTAGTCTTACGCCTTTCTTGTCGTTTCTTGCTTGATAAAAGGTGCTCATTAATTTAATTACCTCACTAATATATTCTTTATTAACATATTGAAAAGTTGCATTGGTGAGCGATTGAATTACGTCGTGTAATATCCAGTAATTTCTAATAAATTCACGAAAATAGGGTATTAAAATAAATTTATCTAAAAATCTTCTCTTAGAATGAACCTGAATTAAACTACTTATCTTGATATATCTACCAGAATTTAAGTTATATTTCTTTATAGTTTCTAAGCTAGTAGCAACTATATTCTTGAAATTCTCAATACTAGCAGTTATTTTGGCTAAATACCAACCATACTTACGAGATACTACATCTACGTTCAATCCAACTTAATAATCCTTATGTGGCTATTTAAATCTATGGATTTAAAAAATGAGAAATAATAATATCGAAAAATAAGGTAGGGAAGAAAATGGGAATTCATAATTTATTTATGACCCCAAATATTTATATTAGTAATGAAGACAAAAGAAGATAAAGACGACAATGAATCGTGCCAATCCTCTAATAATCCTAGCGAGTGGAATGGAAGAACAATAGAGATTGATGATGCTGGGACTGGAGATCTTGTCGGAGACGCTTTCATTGGGTTTCGAGATACGGTTACCGGAAAAATTATTTTTCAATCAGTTCCTGTAGGTCTTTATAACAAAGAAAATAAGGATAATGATCGTCCTAAGAAACGTATATTAAAAATTGTAATCAAGACTCTTAGAGCTCTTAATCACAGCAAAGGAGATAGAATCCTTCTATGTAGAGGTGATTGTTTTAATCTTGTTAGAGAATACTTTTATAAAAATAACATTTATTATGAACCTGC
>JBHLPZ010000178.1:0-6453 GCA_048885325.1 Candidatus Odinarchaeota archaeon | reverse complement strand
TGTTGTTCCGTTAGCATTACTACAAATTTTATCTATGATGGTTGAGAATAAACCTGATAAGAGACCAAGATTAAAAGGACCTGTTTTTTCAATCTTAGTGGAAGCAATGGATGAACGGATCTTAGATTTATATCTGAAAAAAGTTTCTGAAATAATGGAAAATGATACTAGACCATTTGAATACCAAGAGATGGACTTAGATGCTCCACTCTCAAAAGATTGGAAGTTCAACTTAAAATATGCATATAATTATTTTAATAAATATATCTCAATTGTACCACCTAAGATTTCTTGTACAACATGTCATAAGATTCCTATCTCAGAAATTCCTAAAGCGGCTCAACTAAGTAATGAATTTGATATTCAAAATAAAGGGGAATTTCCATCACAAAGTATTTCTTTATTTGCCACAGTCATATTTCTTTTACCTAATGGTCATTGTGTAATTGTAGGTGGGTTTAATGCTGATAATATAGATGAACAACGCGAAATTTCCATGAAGATGTGGCATAAAAAATTAAGAAATCAAGTTCGGTATGGTGGAGTTCATTATTGGCTTGGGGAGGCGATTTCACAGTCTATAGTAGAAGCTGATGCATATACTCCCGAATTTATACAATTTTTTAAAGATGTGAAAAAAGCAGTTGATCCTAATTATTTATTAAGTCCCAATAAATTTCATATGTATAGCTATCAACATGAGTACAAACAGCATGTTGTTAAAGAGGAAAATTAGGGGTGTAAGATTATTAGTTTTAAAAAACCAGCAAAAGAAATTGAAGAAAGAAGAGAAAGACTGAGAACCACTGTTTTTAAAAATGCTGAAATGATAACTGTTTTATGGGAGACTAAACCAGAAATAGTCTCACATTTACTTCCTCCTCCTCTGGAGCCAATAAATAAACCAATTGCGTTTGCTTTCATTGCCAATTATTCATCTACCAATCAAGGGTTACCTTACCACGAAGGTGCTCTTATCCTTAGATGCCAGTTTAATGGTGTTATGGGGAACTATTATTTAGCTATGCCGGTTACAGATGACAGAGCAATGATAGGTGGGAGGGAAATATTTGGGTTTCCAAAAAAAATGGCTCACGTTCATTTTGAAAGAACTGGAAAAAAGGTTTATGCCTTTTCAGAGAGGTTAGGAGTAAAAAATATTGAGATTAAAGTAAATTTAACTGGCAAATTTAATAATCCTGAAACTCCAAAGCTAATAAAAGAATTAGGATTATTGCCAGGAAGAAAGAAAAATACTATTAATTATAACTTTAAATATTTTCCAGCCCCAAACAAGGATGGATTTGATTATAATCCTTGGTTAGTTAGACAAGAAACGGCTGTAAGTCCAAAATCTCTGGAAATGGGTGAGGTTGAAATTATATTAAATTCAACACCTCACGATCCATGGGGAGAAGTGGAGATTGTTCGAGTTTTAGGAGCATTATATCTTAAAACTGATAATATTATGTATCCAGGTAAGAAAGTTGCAGAAGTAGATTCTACGGAATTCTTACCTTATTCTTACGTAAAATGGGATTGGTATTAATAAAGTAAAATGTCAAACTTAGAAAGTATATACAGAGATATAGAAAAAATAGTTGGAGTAGAATATATTACCGATAAGGATTTCATGAAAGCAGCGTATTCTAGAAATGTAGATCCTGCGTTTCCTGATCGGTGGCCAGATATAATAGTAAGACCTGAAACCGTAAATGAAATTTCAGAAATTGTAAAAATTGCAAATAAGTACAAAATTCATATAGTTCCAAGAGGAGGAGGTGCAGATCTTGTGGGTGGAGCAGTCAGTGAAAAAGGTCTTCTTATTGATCTTACACGAATGAATAAAATCATTGAAATAAGTGAAAAAGACTTTTTTTGTGAGGTGGAAAGTGGACTTACTTGGGGAGCTTTACTTTCTGAGCTATATCAAAAGGACTTAACTACCGGAGTTCTTGGTCCAGGAAGTGGATTTTCAGCGACTATTGGTGGAGCGCTTTCAAATAGTACCGCTGGTTTTGGTTCTACAAAATATGGATTAGTACCTGATAATTGTTTAGGTGTTGAAGTTGTATTACCAAATCCCCAAGGTACGATTATTAGGACCGGAGCTGCAGCAAATAAATATGCTAAACCATTCTGTAGGTATGGCGTTGCTCCTGATTTCACTGGATTATTTATGGGAGATGTGGGCACAATGGGTATTAAAACTAAAGCATTTTTGCAATTATATCCAAATTCCCCTTATAAGATACAAATAAATTATATATTAAATAAAAACGACTATAATACAGTCTTTAAGTTAATGTACAAGCTTCAAAAAGAAGTTAGGGATGGTTTACATGATTTATATGTAAATCCAAGGGTGGTAGTCCAACTTTTAGCATCACAAGCAGAAAAGAAACCACCAAAAAGAGCTAAATTAAGTGGTCCCGTATTTATGTTCATATTAGAAGCTTTCAACGAAGAAATTTTAGACATTTATACAGAACAAGTCCATAACATTATGACAAAAGATAATATTGCGAGACTTTTTGAATGGCAAGAAATTGACTTAAGTCTTAATTTATCTAAAGATTGGAAATTTGATTTTAGGTTCCCCTATAGCTATTTTAATAAATTTATTTCTTTAGCGCCCCCAAAAATCTCTTGTACAACTTGTCATAAACTCCCAATTTCTGTAATCGAAGAAAAGCGAGAGCTAAATGCTAAATTTGATAATGAGAATAGAGGAAACTTTCCAGAGCAAAGTTTCTCTTTATTTGCCAGGTCTATACATTTATTACCTAACGGGCATTGTGTTTTTGCAGGTGGTTTTAATGCAGAAAATATTGATGATCAACGCCAAATTGCGATGGAAATCTGGCATAAAAAATTACAATATCAAACTCGTTATGGTGGAGTTCATTACTGGTTAGGGGAGGCTATTTCCCAGTCAATTGTGGAAGCAGATGCTTATACTCCTGAATTTATACAATTTTTTAAAGATATGAAGAAAACAGTGGATCCTAACTTTTTACTAAGCCCAAATAAGTTTCATATGTATAGTTATGATGATGATATAAACCAATATATTGTAAAAAATGAATAGAGGGTGAAAAATATAACAGAATTTAATCCAAAAGAAAAGTTTAAGCATTTAAGTAAATTTGGAAACCTTCTCCTTCAGTGTATAAGTTGTGGTGACTGTAGAGAAGCTACGGATTATACGGCAAATCCTCAAAAATGGGGCGTATGTGTTGCCAGAGACCACACTTCTGGTTTTGAACCTTATTTTGGCAGAGGAAAAATGCAAATTATACGATCACTCTGGCAAGGCAAATTGGATTTAAGCAGAGATATGGCAGAAGTCATTTATCAATGTCCAACCTGTAATGCTTGCGCTGAAGCATGTGCTTATGAAATGGATAATACACTTATGTATGAAGCCCTAAGGGCAGAATTAGTTGATGCTGGTTGTGGATTAGAAGCACATATTCCAATGAATAAAGCTATGGTTGAGTTGCTAAACCCCTATGAACGTGATAATAAACAAAAAAACGAATGGGTCAGCAAATTAGATTTTGAAATTAAGGATGCGTCTTCTGAAAAAGCAGAGGTATTATATTTTGTTGGATGCACAGCTGCTTTAACTCCAGAAATCCAAACTGTGGCAATAAATACAGCTAAAATTCTTAAAAAACTAAATATTGATTTTTCAGTATATGGAGAACAAGAAGTTTGTTGCGGTAGCGTTGCGTTAAGGACAGGAAATCGGGAGGCATTTAATTCTGTAGCAGTAAAAAATTATGAATTATTCAAAAATAGCGGAATTAAAATAATAATAACAAGTTGTGCTGGTTGCTATAGGACATTAAAAGTGGACTATGCGGATTTTCTTAAAGATTTAAATATTGAAGTTCTACATACAGTGGAATTTATTAGAAATTTTATTGAACAAAATGACATTGAAATGAGAAATTTTGATATTAAGGTAACATATCATGATCCATGTCATACTGGAAGAAATGCTGGTGATACACCGCTTTATGAGGAACCACGAGAGTTATTAAAAAAAATTGCTAACTTAATTGAAATGAAAACAATTAAAGAAAATACAAATTGTTGTGGTGCTGGTGGTGGTGTAAAGAAGGGATTTCCAAATTTAGCTTTAGAAATAGCTAAAAGTAGAATAAAGGAAGCAGAAGAAACTAGAGCAGATTATCTTGTTAGTATCTGCCCTTTTTGTTATAGAAATTTATCTGATGCGATTCATGCTCTCAATTCAAATCTTAAAATGGTAGATTTGACTGAACTAATAAGTAAAGCTCTAAGCTAGAATTTCCTTAAATGTCAATTCTCATCATTTAGATTTAAATTAATATGCGTCTTATTATTTAATATCCTTTATTTAAATATGAGGGTGTTATTTTTTTGCCTTTAAAAAAAATTATTAAAAACATGATTAAAACATTTATTATAGGAATTGTAATTTTATTTGCGGGGCTAATTATTACGTTTATTCTTATGAACCTCCTTCCAATAGATCCGGTGCTAGCATTTCTACCACCGATGTTCACTCCTGAGCAATATCAAGCAATGGCACATTCCCTTGGCTATGATGAGCCTCTTATTATACAATTTTTCATATTTCTTGGTAATTTTTTTACTGGAAATTGGTGTAGATCGAGTAATATTTTACCTGGTTTGCCAGTTACAGATTTATTGGTCGGAAGCGGAAGACTTCAAAGAACCTTTGAGGTATTACTATTGCCTTTAATAGTTGGAGCAATTGCAGGAATTCTGATCGGATTAATTTCGATTAAAACTAGAAAGAAATGGCTAAAGAGAATCATACAAATTCTTAATGTGCTTGGTTACGCGGTGCCTGTAATATTCCTTGCGTTCTTTTTCCAATTTGGGGCCTATTTGTCGGGAAACCTGCCCCCCTCTGGATTTAAAAGTGCAGCTTATCCAGATCCCCCCTTTGTCACTGGTTTTCGAATATGGGATTCCATACTTGCGGGACGGTGGGATTTAGCATTTGATACTGCTCTCCATTATATATTACCGGGACTGGTATTAGGTTTCACGATATCTGCCCTAGTAGTAAAACTTGTTCGCATAAATGCAGTGAATAAATCGCAAAAAACTTCGATAATATATAATACTGCCAGAATAGCTCTGATTTTTGGTTTAATATTTGGTTATGCGATATTAGTAGGTAAAATTTTTAACTTATCCGAATTCGGTAATATATTTGTACAGGCTCTACAATTGCACGATTATTTCGTAATTCAGGCATGCCTCTTTGTAGTTATTATCACTATTGTTTTGGTGACATTTGCCGCTAATATTATTTACAGTATATATCATCATATGGTAGAAAAAGAAATATGGCCAACTACCTGGATAAGGAAAGAAAAAGGTTCACAAAAGGAGAGTTTAAATGAGGTTGGAAGTAATGTAGAAAAAGAAAGAAATCCCACGCGTTTCAAAGATTTTAAGACGTATTTTCTTAGAAAACTTAAATCTCCTTTGACAATTATTGGATTAATATTCTTTCTCTTTTTTGTAGTAATTTCGATTGTACCTCAAATAATTACTCCATACAGCCTTACTGAAGCTGTAAGTGCTTATCCAGATCCTTGGGCACTACCATCTCCAGGACATCCCTTCGGGACAGGATACCAAGGACGAGATATACTAGCACTTGTAGTGTATGGTATACAAGATTCATTGATTTTTGGCTTTTTAACCGTTCTGATTGGGATTGGTGGGGGCTTACTCTTTGGATATTTGGCAAATAATCGATATTATGAAAATAAGTTTTACAGGTGGTTTGGTAGATGGGTAATTATGGGATTTCTTTTGCTTTTTTATATATTGCCTTTCTTTTTTCTTATTCCAGTCATTTCAACTGCTTTTGGGTTAAACTATTTGATTTGCTTAATAATAATTGGTGTATTGTTAATCCCTTTGTTTACATGGATATTTGTTAGAACCGAATATAAAATTTTTAAAATCCTTAAAAAATTGATTATTTACATTCCTTTATTCGTTGGATTTACTATATCAATTTATATATCATTAGGTTTCTTAGGATTCTATGATCACAGTATATTACATCAATTAGGTAAAACCATTAGTGATGGAAGTGGGTATATAGCTCCGTGGACAACACTTATACCAGGAATAGCCCTTTTTCTTCTATTGTTAGGTTTGTTTCTAATATACGAGGGATTCCAAGATTATCCAAGACATTCAAGGTAGTACTATCCATTTAAAATTTTCTTTTTTTTTAATATAATATTAATAAAGAAGCTTGGTCAGCCTCTAATTATACACTCTCTCTTTCTTCTTAGTAAATTCTTTACTGGGTATCTAAATTAGTATTTAAATTAGGTTTATTACAAAATTGTCTAATACTTTAAATTTATTAATGTCTTAATACATCACAGATCACTTATAATA
>JBHLPZ010000177.1:0-6477 GCA_048885325.1 Candidatus Odinarchaeota archaeon | reverse complement strand
ACTCCAGCAAAATCAAGATTTTAATGGGGCAATTAAAGAATATCAAAATGCATTAGGAGTACTTCTTGATCTTGGATTAGGTTGGGAATCTTATGTTCCTACAATTAAGACAACTATCGAAAATGTGAAGAAACTAAAAGAGACGCAATATAAAAAGGAGTTTGAGGAACAGAAGAAATTAGAAGAAAAGTCTAAACAAGAACTAGAATTTCAGAAGCAAATTTCAACTCTATTAGAAAGAGAACGCAAAAGGCTAAAAGAAAAAGAAATTGAAATCCAATTGGATAAGGATAAGCAGGTATATATCGAGCAGCGTAAAGATTTCGCATTTAAAATGCTAGATGAAGCCCAAAAATATATTAAAATTGGAGATTTAGATAAGGCAATTTTAGCTTATCAAGATGCGGGTAACATCTTCACAAGTATTCAATGGCAGGAAGAAATCCCCCTGATTGAAGCATCAATTAAAGAATTAGAAAATATGAAAAATGAAATTGAAATAAAAAAACAAAAAGAAATACAAAGAGAAATTGATAGCCAAAAAGAAGAACATGAATTCCAATTAAAAATTTCGATTCAGTTACAATCAGAAAGAGAGAAGCTGAGAAAAAAAGAAATAAGATTAAGAGAAAAAGATAAAGAATTAGAATATCGAAAGAAAAGGAAGGAGGATGCTTTTAAAATACTAGATCAAGCTCAAAAGTATATCAATGAAGCTGATTTTGATAAAGCAATTGAATATTATCACATTGTAGCTAATATCTTT
Source organism: Candidatus Odinarchaeota archaeon (assembly GCA_048885325.1). Lineage (GTDB taxonomy): Archaea > Asgardarchaeota > Lokiarchaeia > Sigyniarchaeales > SOKP01 > SOKP01. Next base: position 5,711 of record JBHLPZ010000177.1, on the reverse strand, counting down.
GCTGAAATTCAATGGTATGATGAAGTCGAATTTATAGGGAATGCAATAATAGAAATTGAGAATGAAAAAAGGGATCTTATTTTAAAAAGGCAAAAAGAACTCCAACGAAAGCTTGATAGAGAAAAGAAAGAAGTTGAATTCCAGATCAATATTTTAGAGCAGTTTAAATTACAAAAAGAAAAATTTAAGCAAAAAGCTTTGGAATTAAGAGATAAAGATAAAGAATTAGAATATCGCGAGCAAAAGAGAAGCGAGGCTTTTAATCTAATTGAAAAGGCACAAAATTATCTTTCATTAAGTAGATTTAACGAAGCGATTGAGATGTACAGAAATGTTGCTAATATTTTTGCACAGATACAATGGAAGGAAGAAATCCCTATTATACATAGCGCAATCATGGAGATTGAGACAAAAAAGAGGGAAAAGGAACTACTAGAACAAAAACGTATTGAGGAAAGTGTTAAAAAAGAATTGGAAGATTTAAAATTTTTTAATCGTATAAAACTCCAAAGAGAATTCGAAATTAGAAAAATGCAAAAAGAACAAGAAATACTGGCTAAAAAAGAAGAATTATCTGCTCAACAGCTCGCTAAACAAGAACAAGCATTCAAGTTAATTGATAATGGTGATTCTTTACTGCATCAAGAAAGATTTGATGATGCTATTACAACATATCAACAAGCTCTGGATTTATTTAATATTGTTGGTTGGAAGGGGGGATATTTAAAATTAATTCAAGAAACAATTGATGAAATCAATTTCAAAAAAGAAGAAAAAGAAAAAGCGAAAATAAGAGAAAAAGAGCTAGCAAGAAAACAAGCTAAAGAAGAAAGAAAATTTGAAATGAAACTTACCGAACAAATGCAAAGAGAAAGGGAAAGGTTCAAGGAAAAGAAAATTGAAATCAAAAAGAAAGAAGTAATCATGGAACAAATGAAATCACTTAAGATAGAAGCTTTTGATTTAATGGATAAAGCAGAGAGCTTATTGAATATAGGGTTGTATGAGCAAGCAATTGAACTTTATCATCAAGCAGAATTAGTTTTAAATGAAATTCAATATCCTACAGATGCTATTAAAGTATTGATTTTAGATATCCAAGAAAAGAAAAGAGAAAATGATTTAGCAAAGCAACATGAATTGGAACAAAATATTAGGAAAGAGGAAGAGGAGAAAATCTTTCAGCAAAAAATTGTAGAATATATGAAATTTGAGAAGGAAAAGATAAAAAATAAACAAATAGAATTAAGAAAACGTGAAATAATTAAAGAATATATGAACAAAAGGAAAGAAGATGCTTTTGATCTTTTAGATCAGGCTGAAAGCTTTTTAAAAGCAGCTTTGTATGATAAGGCACTTGAATTTTATTATAGTGCAGAATTAATTTTAAATGAAATTCAATTTCCAACTGAATCTGTACGAGAAATGATTTTAAAAGTCACCAATAAGAAAAGAGAGCAAGAATTAAAGAAACAAAAGGAATTAGAGATCCTACTTCAAAACGAGAAAGAGCAGCAAAAATTTAATAAAAGATTATCTGAGCAAATAAGTAGGGACAAAGCACGGCTAAAAGAAAAGAAAATAAAAATTCAAGAAATGGAAAAAATTAAAGCCAAAGTGGAAAAAAAGAAAAAAGAGGCATTTGATATATTAGATGATGCTGAAAATTTCATTAAAACAAAGGATTATGATAAAGCAATAAGTAATTACAGGCAAGTTATGTTGATTTTAAATGAAATTCAATTTCCAACTGATTCTATTAATGATATGATAAATAAAGTAGAAAATCTTAAAAAACAGAAATTAGCTCAACAACAAGCAAAATTAAAAAGAGAATTAGCAAAAATTGAAGAAGAAAAGAAATTAAGAAATCTTATCGAAGAAAGAAGAAAATATGAAAAGGAAAAGCAATTAGCACAAAGAATGGCACTTCAAGAACGAGAAAGGCTGATTCAAGAACAATTAAGCTATAGAGAAGCAGCATATTCTCTTTTGGAAAATGCAGGTAATTACCTTATAAGGAAAATGCCAGATTATGATAACGCTATTTCTTTATATATTCAGGCAAGGAATATTTTAGCTGAAAAAGTCGGTTGGGAACCTGAAATAAATAGTATTAATAGTTTAATAAAGGATTTAGAACAAGAAAAGAAAAATTTAATAGAAAAGAAAAAACGAGAAGAAAAAATACGAATTCAAAGGCAAAGGGAGTATGAAAAATTCCAAGAAGAAATAAGACAGAGACGTGAAGAGTATTTAAGAAGGAAAGGAGAACAACAAAAAAAGATGATACAATTAAAACATCAACAACAATATGCCAATCAGATAAAGGATGTGGGGTTAAAATTAATAGATGAGGGAAAACGATTAGCCATCCATCACGATTTTGAAAAAGCTTATAATTATTTTGAACAAGCAATTGCAAAATTTAATGAAATTGGTTGGGATGAGCAAACAAAATTTATTGAGAAAGAAATAGAAAATACTAAACTACTCCAGGAAAAAGTAAAAGAAGAAGAACAACGGATTAAAAAAATTTACGAAGAATTAGTAAATAAAAAACGTTTAGAAGAAATTCGGTTAAAGGAAAAGGAGATGAAAATTCAAGAAACCATTGGTGAACTAAGCGATATGACAGGGGAAGTTTCGCATTTAATCAAACAACAAATTAAAGAAATCAAATTAAAGCAAAGAGAAGAAAAAGAAAGAGAGAAGAAAGCGGCCAAAAAATTTAGACAAGATATGAAGGAATTAATCAAGTTAAAGCAAGAACTTATAAATGAAATTAAAAAATCTAAAGAGGAGGCAGTTAAGAAAAGAGAAGAAATGCAGTTATCAAAGGATAAAGAAAAAGCTGATGAAATTAAAGAAATGTTAAAAGATTTAACTAAAAAGGAGAAGAAGTAATTATCCTTTATTACTTATTAATATTTTATTTACAACACTAAAAGAATTTATATTCTTTTGATATGTTAATATATTCATATTATAATTAAATATTGCCATTTTAAAATGATGGAACATAAAGAGGATGTTTTAAAATCTCGAATGTATGCAAGGCAACAACTAATTGATGGGTGGGACCAAGAAACTCTTGAAAGTTCATGTTTAATGATTGTTGGGGTTGGAGCTCTTGGGTGTGAAATAGCTAAAGATTTTGCTTTAATGGGAATAGGAAAATTAATCTTAATAGATCTAGATACTATAGAAACTTCAAACTTATCCCGGCAGATGTTATTTAGACCCGGAGATGAAGGTCGACCTAAAGCAGAGGTGGCCGCAGAACGGTTAAAAGAAATGAATCCATATTTAGAGGTTGACTTTTATTTTGAAAAGTTACAAAAATTACCCATGTCCATATATGAAGAATCCGATGTGATCATTGCAGCATTAGATAATTTTAACGCAAGATTAGATTTAAATAAGATATGTCTTCGCTTGAAAAAGCCGATGATTGAAGGAGGAACCGTAGGTTTTGAGGGGCATGTTCAAATTGTTATTCCAGAAGGTTCTGGAATTGAATATAAAAATAGAAGTATTGAAATTGAAAAAATTGTGGAGAGTAAGATGTGGGAATTGGAAAACCCTGAATATCTAGATGCTTTAAAAGAAATTGAAATTTTTGAGGAGTTAATCGAGAAAATCAAAAGAGAAAAAATTGAACCCTTAAGAAACCACATTAGAAATCAAGTTGAGATTGATTTTGATAAGAACTACGCTGAGAAGGTTCTCAATTTAACTCCCTGCTACCGATGTCTTGTACCAATTCCTCCTGCTGATGATAAATTAGTTGCTGCTTGTACATTAAAAGGATTACCTAGGAATAGAAATCATTGTGTGATAAAAGCTGAAGTAAATTTTGAAAAAAAATATGGATTTAAACCAGATATGAACGTTGACGATGACATCATGAAGTTAAAAGAAATTGCACAGGAAGAATTGGAAGCATTAAGACAGAGAGTGTTTAATGAGAATGTTCCTCCTGAGAAATTGGAAACGCTTAGCCCAGAAGAAATCCAAGAATGGAAAAATAATATTAAGGAAACATTTGGTGCTGATTTTAAGTTTGAAGAGATGGAGAACATACTTGGAAATAAAATTGCTGCGATCCAATCAGTCAGCTCAATAATAGCAAGTATACAATCCCAAGAAGCATTAAAAATATTGTTAAGATTACATGGTAGGAATGTCGGACCTCCAATGGATCCTCCCTATGTTAATTATAATGGCGTATATGGTCAATTTGATCACCTTGATATTATCAAGAGAGAAAATTGTTTAGCTTGTGGCAAAATAGAAGGTGAAGAGAATATACAAATAGTTGTTCCATTTGATGCTGATATCGGATATATTTTTAAAGCCATGAGAATAATTGGTCATGAATTAGAACCAATATTATGGATGATTACAAATCCAGTCAACAAAGAATTATATTGGAATCCTTATCTCCCTTCTATGAAAGACCCTAATATTAAGTTAACAACTTTAAAAATTAAAAATAATGATGTTATTACTTTAACACCATTAGGTCAAGCGAAGGTAGATTCAGATATTAAAAAATACAATGTAATTATAACTTACATGTGAGTTCCATAAGTTATTTTTTTATAATTTTTCCAAAATATAATTAAAATTTTAATTTTAAATAATGATCAGGCTAATTTCAAGAGAAGAATTAGATTTTGCACTTAAATTAACCGAAGTTGAAGAATGGGGGACTTCTAAAGAAGAGCTAGAGGATATCTTTTTATTTTCCCCGCAAGGTTTTTTTATATCTGAATCTAAGGGCATACTTAATGGCATTGTTTCTACTGCATTTTATGGATCATTTGGAGTTATAGGAAATTTAATCGTTGTAAAAAAATTTAGAAGGCAAGGCTTTGGAAGAAATTTGATGAAATATGCGATTGATTACTTAAAATCTAAAGGTGCTAGAACAATTTTGCTTGATGGCGTACCCCAGATAATTTCTTTATACAAAATGTTAGATTTTCAACCTATATGTCGCTCTTTAAGATTAAAAGGGAATTTAGATTCCAAACCTGTTGAAAATGTGCGTTTAATGACTTTAAAAGATATTGACACAGTAATACAATTGGATCGAAAACATTTTAGAGGAGATAGAGGATATTTTTTAAAAAGAAGATTTTCTCTTCATCCAAATTTATGTCATGTTTTAATTCGAAAGGACAAATTAAATGGATTTATAATGGGTATTCCAAAAGAAGACTGTATATTAGTAGGTCCTTGGATTGTCAATCCAAAAGAAGCTAAACCGCAACTATTGCTTCAGAGTTTAGCAAATAATGTAAATTTAAATAAATTTCGATTAGGGATCCTCGAAAATAATAAGAGAGCGGTTAAATTAGCTCAAGATCTTAATTTTGCCGAATATTTTTATTCAATAAGAATGATATATGGCAAGGCTTTTACCCATACTAATGGATTATTTGCTATAGCTGGTCCAGATAGAGGGTAGATATTCAAGATTCTTTTCTAAATTCATTTACTAATTCTATTAATTCATCAACAAGTAAGGATTCTATCCCGGCATTTTGACCAGTAAGTAAATCTTTGTCCAAGTCTCCTATAAATACCATCTCATCTTTTTTTACACCAAAGTACTCCTTAATTTTTAATAAACCTTCAGGTTCTGGTTTCCATTTTCTTATATCCTCTCTTCCTACAATAAAATCTATCTTTTCATAAAT
>JBHLPZ010000176.1:0-6481 GCA_048885325.1 Candidatus Odinarchaeota archaeon | reverse complement strand
AATTATAGATTGATATTTCTTTTTTTAATGTTTAGTTATTCCCCTTCTATACCTGTTTTATTCCATTTATCATTAAAGTTCTTCTTTTTTAAGTTCACTTTAAAAACATATATAAAAATATATAGATGCTAACGTTAATAACGGGGGAGGAGGCATAGTAAGAATGCCATACAGTGAAGATGATGGATAATTGGTTTTAGAATCCTCTACAGTAAATCGAAGTTTTATCTCAAATATATGTTTTATATTTGGACACTACCGCTAAAGTGTTGATTCTAAGGATTCTAAAATTATTTCTCATTTTTTTATTATTCAATGAGTTTTTAAATATTTACTTAAACACCTTAGTAAAACAATTATTAAGTTAAATAATGATTAATAAATCAAATTCATTTATCTATTTTTACACATATTTTAGCGCAGATATGATATTTGTCTATACGAGAAGCTATTTACCTATTTATTTTTCAAATATTATTAGTATTGACACAACTCAGCTTTCATTTGTCTTATTTTTATCTTATTTAGCGTTGTTATTACGCCCTCTAATCTCAATTTATTTTGATCGAAAAAATTCAAAACGAAAATTGTTAGTGATTCTTAGTGGTTTTGCGATTTTAGTAAGTTTTTCACTATTAATTTTTAGCTTACATTCAACATTATTGTTTGGTGTTTTCTATGCTATTTTATTGGCATTTATATCGATTTCAACCGTTGGTGTTAATAAAATTATGATTTCCCAATCACCAGACATCAATAGCAAGAATAGAAGCGCTTTGCTTATTCAAATAGGATCAATTTCAGGAAGCTTATTACCTATTTTTATCTTTTTAATGAGTGTAGATTCATCGTCTAATTGGAATATCTTTTTTATGATGGGAGTTATACTTATAATTCCGCTAATATTGTCTATTTTTTTTTTAAAAGACAAACCTTCTGAAAATTATCATGCAAAAGATAGTAAATCAACCAAAAGTTCAATTAATAAAAAGCCTATAATTTTAATCTCCTTATTTCTATTTTTAGCTTATTCAGATAGATTATTTTCCTACTCAATAAAACCTTGGATTTCAACTCAAACTAGTACTGCTTTTTTTTCAATCTTATGGTTTTTTTTAATCTTAATATACACTTTAGGGAATGTAATTGGGGGAATTTTTCTTAAAAAGTCAAGTTGTAAAAAGACTCTCCTTATCACAACTTTGATTATAGGAATTATTCTCTTTTTAGTACCTTTTACTAATTTTTTATTTTTCCTAGTAATTTATGGAGCTTACTTTTTTATATCTGGATTGTTTTTAATAAAGCTGATTCCTTTTAAAATGGAATTTGCTCAAAATAAAGTCTTTTATTATCAGTTAATGACTATGTTTAGTATCTTAGCAAGTATTATTTTTATACCAATGGGGACATACCTTTATACATATATAGAAACGGAAATTATAATTATGATTTCAGGAATCTTGATAATTTTATCCCTTATTCCTATTTATTTTGTTAAAATAAATAAAGCAGAAAGTTCTAATTTAATAAAAATATAAATAATAGAATTATTTAACCGATTTTTTACAATTTATTAATACTCACAGTCATACCGCCGTCTAAAATTATATTTTGTCCTGTAATGTAATCAGCTGCGGGAGAAGCTAAAAATAAAGCTACATCAGCAACATCTTTCGCTTCCCCAATTCTATCTATGGGAAGTTTCACACCTCTCGTTTTTAGAAGCATTTTAATTAGTTTTGGATCATTATTGTATATAGGAGTTAAAAGAACTCCTGGTGAAATGGCATTCACAGTTATATTACTTGATCCCAGTTCAAGAGCCCATAGTTTAGTAAATGCGATAAGTGTTGCTTTACTAGCACTATATACACCGAAGAAAGGATTAAAGCCATTTTCTGTTCCTGCACAGGAAGCAATGTTGATAATTTTTCCAACTATTGGTTTAAATTGTTTTTGCCTTTTCATCCTTCTAAAAAAAAATTTAGTGACATTCCATGCTCCCTTAGCATTAACTGCCATAACTTTATCATAAATTTCTTCTTTAGTTTTTAATGAAGTATATAACCCACTATCAATACCTGCATTATTCACTAATAAAAATACATTATCAAACGTTTTAAAAACTTTATCTGCCATTTCTTTTACTTCGTTTGAATTTGAGATATCTGCTTTTGCAATAAGCACTTCTACATTAAATTCATTTAAAATAATTTCTTGAGTTTCCTTCAAACCTTCTAAATTGATGTCATTTATTACTATATCTGCGCCTTTACTTGCAAAAGACTTTGCCATTTCTCTCCCAAAACCACCACTTCCAGCTCCAGTTATAAGTGCTACTCTTCCTTCTAAAAATTTTTCATTAAAAATTATCATCCCCTCCTAAGAATCTCCAAACAAACCCTTATTCTTTTTATATAGTCCTAAGAATTTTCCAACTGGAGGAGATTCAAATGCAATATTAACATCGATTACAGCAGGTTTTTTTGATTCCATTGCTCTTTTTAGTGCGGGTTTAATATCCTCTGGCTTTTCTACTTTTTCGCTATAACAACCAAAACCTTTTGCTATTTCAGTATAGTTAATTGGGGGAAAATCGACATCGCAATATCGTTTCTGGAGATTATCTTTCTGATAAGTTTTGAGCATACCCCAGGCACAATTATTTCCAATTATTATAATTATAGGCAAATTCAATCTGACAGCAGTTTCTAATTCTTGAATATTAAATAAGAAGCTACCATCCCCATTAATACACACAACAGGTTTAGCTGGTTTAGCAAGTTTAGCAGCAATCGAATAACACACACCTACACCCAAATGTCCCATACCAACTGAAGTAAATGTACTACGTGGATATCTTTGAAAATTGGATATAAGGCCATAAGTGAAAAGTGCAATGTCTCCCCCATCAATGACTAGCTGTGTTTCTGGTGGAATAAATTCTAATACTTCAACAATAAATCTCTCAGGTTTCATTGGAATTTTATTAGACTTTAGAAGGTTCTGAATAATGTTTTTATCATTCTTACGAGCAGCATGCAAAAATTCATTCCATTCATTCCATTCAGATACTTTTTCTTTAGGAAGTTTTTCTTCCATATAATTAAGAAATTGAATTAAAACAGCTTTTGCATCCCCTATGATTCCTACATCAACTGATCTATTCTTACCAATTTCCTTAGGATCAATATCAACTTGTATTATCTTCTGATCTTGATTCCATAAAGGAGGTGCGCCATATAGAGTAGTAAAATCCCATTTACATCCAAAAGATAATACTACATCTGATTCTGAAGCCGCTCTACGATATGCATTTGATAATGGATAAGATCCTGCATAAGTTTTTTGATTACGACTTATTGCTCCAATACCTAAAACAGTAGTTAGCGCTGGAATGTTATAAGTTATTGATAATTTTATTAAATCTTCTGAAGCTTCAGAGGCGATAGTTCCACCTCCAGCAATTATAATTGGTTTTTTCGCTCTTTTTAGAATTTCTAGTGCATTATTTATTAAATTAGGATTTCCATAAGGTCGATTCATTGGTCGATATTTTTCAGGGTTTAAAATTTTAGTAAAATGTTCTTCTTTAGCTGTTCTAACTAGAGCAGTCTCTCTTAATTCAAGATACACAGGGCCTCTTCTTCCCGACATAGCTGCTTTCATACATCTCTGGACTGCAAATGGAATTTCATAAGGATTTTCAACAGATATTTGTAATTTAGTAATAGGTTTCATCAAACTCATTTGATCCAATCCACCTTGCAATATTCCTGTATCATCAAACATCCTAGCAATTTGAGCACCAATAACTAACATTGGTATTGAATCGGTATTTGCAGCTGCAACTGCAGGTATAAGATGTGAGACTCCAGGTCCTGCGGTACCAAAACACACTCCAATTTCCCCTGTTGTCCTTGCCCAAGCATCTGCCATATGTCCTCCTGCTTGTTCATGACGGACCATGACAGTATCAATTCCTTCTTCACGCCCCCATCGTTCAATGGCATCATAAATTCGTGTTAACTCTCCACCAACAATACCAAACATTTTAGTAATCCCTTCATTTAGAAGACATTTGACAAGTAAATCTCCGCCATTTTTGACTTGTTTAGACATATGAAATTGTATTAAAAATGAGAATTAAATTTTGTTAAAAAGGGGACTTTTTTTAGATAAATTATTTCCCAATCTTCAAATCAGACAATTCTATGTTAAAGTTGACTATTTCACACTATCAGCAAAACTTAATTTACTAATTGGATTTTCAAGGGGAAATTCTCCCTTAAGAATCTTCAATTTTAATTCTTCTGCTAATCTAATAGCTCCATTTCTATCTGATTGCCTTAATACAATAGGAATATCCTTCCCCTCAAACTTGATTGTTTTCATGTCTAATTGAAATGCGTCCGGACAAATAGCAGTACAGGTACCACAATTAAAACACCTAGCCCGATCAACACCTTGAACAGACCCACCATTCACAATAAAAGCATTAGTGGGGCATATATCTATAACTTTGCATGCTTCACATGTAATACAAGCTTCTGGATTGAATTTCATTAAGAAGTTTTCTTGCCAAACATCTCCATAAGTAATTTCACCAATTTTTTCTCTACCTACAAGACTTAAAATTTGTAGAGCAACACTATTATCTGACTTTACAATGTCATTGAAAATAGCTTCATTTAAAATTGGGATTGGCAATGCAATGCTACATATTGGTTCTAAACCGTAAGATGTCTTAAACGCGCCCATATATTCAGGTTGCATCCCTATAAATGGAGCAATAGTCATCATATTTGGCTTTTCAATATAATTTCGTGTACCTGGCCCCATTAAATAACCAATACTTCCATTTACCAATAGGGGTGTTCCAACACCAAAAGTCTGAAAGGCTGGATCATTTTGAAATGGATTTAATGCCCCACATCCAGAAAAAGTCATTTGGGTTCTATTTGGTTTAAATGGAAGCGTAGAAAATATTGTATTAACTTCATATAACTCACAATTTATCATTGCATTATAATTTTTTATTGCCTGCCGAGTTCCTATTAATTTTGCAAACTGCATATCCTCCAACATCATTGTTTTTTGAATTTTTTCACCCTCACTACTCTTCGCAACAATTTCTACCTCTTTACCTTCAACTAGTTCTCTGAAAAGAGATCCTCCACAATAATTATTTCTTGTTTGACTCTGCGTAGTACCATAAATAATTAGATCAACAATTCCTAAATACTCATTCGGGCATGGTCCTGGGAATGCTGGGATTCCGTTCATATCTACTTCTGTAAATTTTCTTAGAGCTTTGGGTGGGGAAAGGCGGAAAGAAAATACACCCATTATTCCGCTCATTAATCCTTTAGTTGCTGTTGTAATAATATCTACATCTTCAAAATTTATGCTTTCGCCATCACTCAAACGATCAATTAAATCTTGAACGGTAATTATTATAACAGTTCCTTTTTCAATCTTTTTCTTTATTTCAGAAAGTGTCCTCTTTTTAGACAATAAAAACACTCAATAATATCAAATTTATAACTTGGTAAATATTCATTTATAATAAAATTTTTTTATTATACTAATGCTTACATTTCTTAAAGAAGTATTCTAAGATCTATTAGTTTGAATTGAGGTTTTTCATTTATTGTCATATTTTGAATCAAGATTAAAAATAAATTTAAATAATTTAGAAGAAGTTAGACATATATTAACCTTTTGTGAAAAATTGGGTATAAGAAATTTAATTCTTGAACCAATAAATAATTCAAATAACTTAAAGGTTGATTTGTTCAACAAAATTAAAAAAATTACAAATATAAATATATATTTTCGCTTTAATTTAACGCCAAGAAACTTAAATGATTTTAAGACGACGCTAAAAAAATATAATTCTTTTCCTCACATTTTAAGTGTGGAAACTCCAAATAAGGATATTCAAATTCAAGCAGCAAAAGATTCTAGAATTGATATCTTATCATTTTCAAATGAAGAGATTATGAAGACAATCTCTATTGGAGTTATTTCATTAATTAAACAAAACAATTCATTTATTGAGTTTTCATTAGCTCCAATAATGACGAAATCTAAAGGAATTCAGTCAAAGAATTTCAGAAACTTGTATCGGTTTACAAAATTAATATTAGATTTAAAACCAAATTATATCATTAGTGGAAATTTTAATGAGTTATACCATTTTAGAAATCCTAGATGTCTGCTAAGTATTTGTCATACATTATTGGGCATGTCTTTAAATGACGCAAAAAAAGGATTCAGGTATAATGTCCAATTATTATTAAAGCGTGTTAAACATCGAGTAAATAAAGTTATGTTCCAAGAGGGCGTTAAGTTTATTAAAGGAGGAGATAATCATAAATAAGGAGAGACAAAGATACATTCTATTCCGTATTTTAAGCGAAAATAGGAGCAAATTTGATCAAGATGAAATATTGAAAGCAATTTGGCAATCAAT
>JBHLPZ010000175.1:0-6525 GCA_048885325.1 Candidatus Odinarchaeota archaeon | reverse complement strand
GAACTAGATAATTGGATGCAATCGTCACATGGTTATTTTAATACTTATCCTGAAAAAAGTAAAAAAATTTTATTAGATATAGGGACATCAGAACCAGTTTTTATTGAATTAGGTTTCGGAAAGGGAACTATTTTAATAACCATGCAACCACTCGAATGGGCTTATGACAATGGATACTCCAAATTCTTAGAAAATGTACTTCTTTACGTTCCAGAAACAACTGCAGATTCAGGGATTCCTGGATATAGCTTATATATATTGATAGGTATAGTAAGTGTGATTTCAGTTATTTATCTTAAAAAACGCATTAAATCAATCATGTAAATCTTTTTTTTTCTATTTTTACTTCTACAATAAAATTAAAGACAATCATAGGGACTATTTTAAAAAATAACCTATTTATATTAAATATTCATTCTTTACTTGGTGAATCTATAATTGAATTTAACAGAATTCAAAGAGTAAGTGATGTTAAAAATGGAAAAAGAAGATATATGCTATATGTCTGCTTATGAAATGAGAGAAACAATAAAAAACCAAGAAATCACCTCAGAAGAAATTACCGAAATTATTATCGAAAGAATAAAAAAAATCAATCCTATAATTAATGCCTATTGTACACCTACATTTGATTTAGCTAGAGACTTAGCAAAGAAAGCAGATCAGGTGGTTAAAAAGGGAGAAAAATTAGGTTTATTGCAGGGTATACCAGTCTCAATTAAAGATGAAACAGAAACTAAAGGGATTAGAACTACTTATGGTAGTATATTGATGGAAAATAATATACCCGGAGCTGATGCAACTATTGTTAAAAGATTGAGAGACGAGGGTGTAGTGATATTAGGTAAGACTAACACTCCTGCCTTTGGTTATAAAGGAGAAACAGATAATTTAATATTTGGAATAACAAAAAATCCTTGGAATTTAGAAAGAACTCCCGGAGGATCCAGTGGTGGAGCTGCTAGTGCTGTTGCTTCGGGCTTAGGTCCAGTTGCGACAGGATCAGATGGGGGAGGATCTATAAGAATTCCTAGCTCTTTTTGTGGTGTTTTTGGTATTAAAGCTACTTTTGGCCGAGTTCCACAAAATCTTATGCAAACTTCGGGTTATCTTGGCACACTTGTTCATAAAGGTCCTATTGTGAGATATGTTAAAGATGCAGCATTAGTATTAGATATAATAGCAGGTCAAGATGATTCTGATAGATATTCTGTACCAAAGCCAAACTATAGTTATTTAGAAAGACTTAATGAAAGACCAAATAAATTAAAAATAGGTTATTCACTTGATTTAGGATTTGCTGAAGCGCTTGATACTGAAATTGAGAATTCTGTTTTATATGGAATTCAAAAGTTTGAGGAATTTGGATGGTCAATAGAAAAAAGTAAAATTAAATTGAAAAAAAGAAATTCCGAATTAACGATGAGAATAATTTGGAGCTCTGGGTTTGGTTATAGCCTAGGTAGATTTCTAAAAGGATGGCAAAATAAAATAGATCCCGCTTTAGTTAAGCTCATTAAATTGGGACTAAGTTATTCTACAAAACAAATAAAAACAGCAGAAATCTATAGAGAGTTAATTTATGCGGATATATGTAGGGCATTTAAAAAAGTAGATATTTTAATAACTCCAACCTTACCATGTACCGCTTTTGAAATTGGAAATTCAAGTGTTATAGATGATGAAACTACTATAACAAATATCACTATTAATGGAAAAAATATAACAGCACTTGGATGGTTACCTTTTACGTATCCTTTTAATGTAAGTGGTCACCCTGCAGCATCAATTCCTTGTGGTTGGTCTAGTGAAGGAATGCCAATTGGAATGCAAATTGTCGGAAAAAGATTTGATGAGCTGACGATCCTCCAAGTTTCGAGAGCGTTTGAAAAGGTTGCTCCTTGGCAAGATAAAAAGCCAAATTTTGACTGATTTCAGCCTTTTTATAAATTATAGAATTAATTGATATTAAAAAAAATTAAATTCTAATCATACTTTATGAGAAAATGAATTATGTATAATTATAAGTATATTTCTATTTATTTATTGTGTTTCGGTATTTTTTTAATAATAATAGGCATAGTATTAGGTCATCGCGCTGGTGCGTTCGCTTTGGTAGGAGGAATTTTTAGTTTATTTGGGGGGTTTATTTTTTTAGGCATATGGATTTATATGGAAAAAGATACAATATCTTGGATAAAATCAAAAGAAAAAATTGAGGAAGAAAGTGAATTAGAATCACTCTACACATTAATAGAGAAAAAGGACGTTTCAAAATTAGTTCGAAAAGCTATTTCTAAATTTAGAAAAGGTAGGATTAAAACAGCTAATACCTACCTTAATATGGCACTTAAACATGATCCTAGAAATATTGCTGCAATAGAATGTAAAATTGAAATAAATCGTAAATTGGGTAAGAATTCATTAGTAAAACACTGGGAAAATGAGTTGCTAAAAGCAAAAGATGAGCATCTTAGTAATTAACTAAATCTTAAATGATCCAGAAAATTAAATAAATAATAAAAAATACCGATGAGGATAGTGGACTTATTCTTGGACTTAACTCTAAGATTTATTATATAATATTCGGGAGCATTCTCACATCTAGTTGCGCAATATATTTCACAACATTAGAAAACGTGAAATAGTTGATTGCGGCAGCACAATAAAATGTAATTGATCAAATATTCATTATTTTAACTGTTTAATTTTACCAATTCTTTATATTTATCTATTATTAAGTTTATTTTTGCTTGCTTTAAAATTTGTAGGATCATATCAGGAGTAAGCAACTGCATGGAAGATTGTAAATTTGGTTGCCAATTATTTTAGAAAGGTAATTGTTTTATACGTATAAATCTTGCAAAAATTACTATTTTAAACACTGATGCTCGAAATATTGTTTATAAAGCTGAGCATATTTTCCATTTTGTGCAAGTAACGATTTATGGGTTCCTTCCTCAACAATGTTTCCATGATCCATGACAATTATTCTGTCAGCATTAAGGACAGTTGATAATCTATGAGCGATAATAATAGAAGTACGATTTAACATTAATTCTTCAAGAGCTTCTTGGATTATTGTCTCTGTATATGCATCAACGCTGGAAGTTGCCTCATCCAATATGAGAATCTTAGGATTGCTTAAAATTGCTCTTGCAAAACTAATAATTTGCTGTTGTCCCATAGATAATCCCTTTCCCCTTTCTCCTACTCTGGTTTTTATACCGTTTGGTAAATATTTAATTATTTCCTCAGCATGAACGGCTTTAATTGCTCTCTCCAATTCTCCCTTAGTAGCATTACGTTTTCCATAACATATGTTTTCTTCTAAAGTACCTGAAAATAGGAAAATTTCCTGTTGAACCATAGCAATATTTCTTCTGTAGGAATCTAATGTCATATTCCTAATATCAATATCATCAATTTTAATTGTTCCACCTTGAAACTCATAAAATCTCGCTAATAAGGACACTAAACTTGTTTTACCAGCACCAGTATGGCCTACAATTGCTAATTTCTCTCCTTTACGTACTTTTAGATTAAAATCTTTAAAAACCCAGTGATCATTTCCATAGCGAAAATTAACATTTTCAAATTCAATTTTACCTTCTAATTCACCCACTTTGATAGCATTAGGATGTTGTTTGACCACAGGTTTAGAATCTAAAATTTCTAAGATTCTTTCATATGCCGCCATACCAGTACTTAATTGTGGAAAAAATGTTGCTAGAACAATAATCGGTCTGAAAAAGCTCTGTAGATATAAAATAAATGTAAAAATTGTTCCCTCAGTTAAATAACCTTCTAAAAAGATTTGAGCTCCATAATAAATTATTATTAATATTGTAATTGAGGCAATGAAATTCAATATATGCCTCCATAAATGGGTAACGGCAGTTAATTTATAAGTTGCTCGAAAATAATCTCTATTAATATCACTAAATTGATTCAAAATTGTGGATTCTTGGCCATAACTTTTCGAAACATGAATTCCCTCAATTGATTCCACCATAGCATTGTTGACATTCTCGATTGCTTTTCGATAGGCTCTGCTAACTAATCTTGCTAATCTTCGTAAGGAAAACATCAAAAATAATACAATAGGTACCGCAATTAACGCGATTAATGCCAAAAAGAGATTTAGGAGTGCTAAGATCATAAAGGTTAATATACTTATGAGAAAATTACCTATTGTTTCTGAAATTAGTGATGTTATATCGCCAAAATCTAAGGCATCATTTGATACTCGTGTATTTAAAGCTCCACTTTGATATTTATCAAAAAAACTTATATCCTGTTCCTGAAATTTTTCAAAAATATCCATACGTAAATATTCTAAAAAAAAAGGAACAAATTTACCATATTCTCTCCTTCGTAAAAAGAACATTATCCATTGAATAGTAGAGAGTAAAATATAGCTTAGGGCAAGAAATAATATCACACCAATTTGATTTGATGTAATAGCTAATTGATCAACCGCAAATCCTACCACTAAAGGACCAATAGTTTCTGCTATTGTTGCTACTAAAATAAATAATGCAACTAACAAGATGTTCTTTTTAAAGGGAGCCAATCTTTTAATATATCTACTAAATAATTCACGATCTGAATATCTCCGTTTCTGTTTTTCTTTGATTAAACTTCTATACATTCTTATTATTTCTCATTTATTATTTTTATATCTGGTAATGGGATAGCTCGTCCGAATATCCTTCTATAATCTTCTGATCTTTTTAGTAATTCTTGGTGTCTTCCTTCTGCTATAATCCTTCGATCTTTAAGGACAAGGATTTTATCCGAGGATCTTATCGTATTTAAACGGTGAGTTATAATTAAGGTGGTTCTTTTCTTTAAGACATTTTCAATGGCTCTGCCTATTTTTTCTTCGGTTTCACTATCTA
Source organism: Candidatus Odinarchaeota archaeon (assembly GCA_048885325.1). Lineage (GTDB taxonomy): Archaea > Asgardarchaeota > Lokiarchaeia > Sigyniarchaeales > SOKP01 > SOKP01. Next base: position 1,621 of record JBHLPZ010000175.1, on the reverse strand, counting down.
CCGCAGAAACAGAATCATCTAGTATGATAATATCAGGATCAGTTAGTAATGCGCGAGCAATTGCAATACGTTGCCTCTCTCCACCAGAAAGTCTAGTTCCACGTTCACCTACTATTGTATCATAACCATCTGGAAAATTTTTTACAAAATTATCAACTTGTGCGAGTCTAGCAGCTTTCTTGATCTCTTCGTCAGAGGCATCTGGTTTGCCAAAAGCAATATTCTCCTTAATTGATCTTGGAAAGAGATAAATGTCTTGCTCTATATACCCAATTCGCTTCCTTATTGTTTCAAGAGTAAAGTTTTTTATATCTATATCATCTATATAGATTGACCCAGATTGTGGTTCATATAAGGATAAAATTATTTTGGCGAGAGTTGTCTTACCGCATCCCGTTGGACCTACTAAAGCGACTTTCTGTTTTGGGTCAATAATGAAGTTAAGATTTTCAAAAACAGAAGTTGTTTTATTATTTTCATCTTTATATGAAAAAGATATATCTTTAAATTCTATTTTTCCCTTAATCTTTGTGGTAAAATTGATAACTCTAGGAGATAAATCCTCTTCTTCCCCCTTTAAAAGTGCATTAAAAACACGAGAGCAAGCCGCAAAACCACTAGTCATGTCATTTGTAGCCCAAAAAATTAAGTTAGTAGGATCAATTAGAGTGATTAAGAGTAAATTAGTAGCAATAAGCTCACCTATTGTAAGCGTGTTAAAATAAACAAAAAAGCAGCTAATTAAGAATATAATACTAATCGCAAGATAAAGAACTAATAGAGGATAATATTTCGATTGTACATCATTTTCTGCAATCCAATTGTCTCTAAATGCTCGAACAGCTGAAAGGAACTTACTTTTTTCTAATTTTTCTTTTGTGAAGATCTTAATTACTTTGGAACCACTTAAGTTGTCTTGAAGAGTCATTGCTATATTCGAGTGTTTTTTCATACGTGCTCTAACAATTGGAACAAGTTTCTTTCGATAATATAAGATAAAGTAGCAATAAAACACGAGGAATGGTGAAAATAGCAAAGCTAATCTTAAATCAAGGATATTGAATAAAACTATTAATGCTATAAATACCTGTATAAATGGATAAATGTAAAATGCACCATGAGAGACCATGGTATTTACGATTCTTAAATCATAGGTTGCGAGTGCTTGTAAATCCCCCGTTCTTGCACTATCATGATATTTTAATGATTTCGATTGGATTATATCGAAAAATTCTGTTCGCATGTTTTTTTCCGTTTTCAACCCCAGAAAATGTCCGGCCATCATGGAGCCATAATCTAAAATTATGCTTATTCCGTAAATTAATAATGCAGCGAATATTAATGGTAAAATCTCTGAAACATCACTAATAGTTGGAATTTTATCAATAATATCTCCCAATATTAATGGAATTAAAGTCCTTGTAAATGTTACAAGAATTATTCCAATTATTACGCATAAGACCAAATATTTTTGTAATAAAAGGTGATGTAAAAGCCACCTAAGATAATTTGTATATTCTTTATGTTCTTTATTCATATCCATTAACAATTCGGTTAATGAATTAAATCATAAAAGATTAGTGGAAATAGTCATAGCTCATTTATGTTAATGATGAATTTT
>JBHLPZ010000174.1:0-6631 GCA_048885325.1 Candidatus Odinarchaeota archaeon | reverse complement strand
TACTCTTTTTAGGATTACGTGTCCCTAACCAAAATGCAAATTCAGGATTCTCAGGCATTAATGGTTCTAAATTATCTCGATACTTTTCAATTGTTGGTTTAAAAGTTTCATGAACTTTAAGCAAATTTTCTCCGCTTTCAGTAAGAATTTCAACTTCTAGCAATTTCACTCTAAGTAATAAGAATTCGTTATTTGGTTAACTTTTTCCATTTCTCTCAAATAAATTTTAAAGAAGAAAGAGTAAGAGTTAAAATTAAAATAAATGAATAAATACTTATACTATAAATATCTTTGAAAAGCGTAATTTCATTGAAATTGCTTCTCAATAAATGAGTTAGATTCTGATGGAAAGAAGACTTAATGATTTAGAATATTTTAATTTCTCTCTTGGACAACCTTACAATTTAGTCGTTGTATTATCGATTAGGGGCTCAATCTTCGAAGATGAACTAAAGTTGGCCTTAGAGAAAGCTCAAGAAAAACATCCATTACTAAAAGTCCGAATTGAAGGCAATAGTGAAGATTTTTACTGGTTTACCTCAAAAAATGTTGAGGAAATCCCTATCGAGGCATTAAAATTTGAAAATGAGTCAAAAACTACTAAATTATTTCTTAAAAATCTCGAAACGCCATTCGACATGACCGATCCTGTAAAACCTCTATTTCGAGTCACTCTTCTTCATTCTTTAGAACGAAGTGATCTGATACTTTGTGCTCAGCATACAATTACTGATGGTTTGTCTATGGCTTTTTTAATGAGAGATCTCGTTGACTTTTTAAATGATCCTAATATTGAAATATCTCCAATTAATTCACCTATGAATAAAGAAGATATATTTCCCCCAAAAATCAGAAAGAAAATCCCAAAATCTGCTTTTCGCACTAAAATTTTCTTATTTTTAATAAAAATTTATTACTTTCTCAGACATGGAAAAAGAAAAGAATACCTACATTATGCTTCTGACTATAAAGAGGATGATCTGAGATTAATTTCATGGAACTTATCTAAAGAGGAGACCAATCTGTTTATTCAAGAGTGTAAAACGAGACGGGTTTCGGTTCACAGTGCGATTTGTACTGCATTCTTGCCGGATATCTCTATTATTAATAACCCAGCAAATCTGAGAGAGAGATTAAATTATCCAATTGGCGAGGCTTTTGGTTTATATGCGGGTGCGGCCATAGTGAATATTAAGTATAAAGATATATATGATTTCTGGGAAAATGCTAAAAGATATCACAAGAAACTGCGTTCATCCTTACGAGATAAAAATGTGTACAAAATTTACAAAATGGTTCATACAGGAGTCTCAATTGATGTTCTCAAAGAATTAGTTCCTTTATTTTTAGAAATGGCTGTTCATCAAGAAGCTTTTGCAATTACAAATTTAGGGTCTCTAGATCGATTGGGTATTAATTTAGATTCTAAAAAGTTTTCGATAGAATCATTTTATGGAGCAATTTCCTTTGCGATGGGAGCAATCACAGTTCTAGTTTATACAATGAGAGGAAAAATGTATTTCAATTTTCATTACCTTGAATCTAGACACAATGCTCAAAGGATGAACTCCATGGTCGTAAATTCAAAAAATAGAATTTTAGATTTACTACAAGAAGAAAGATAATAATACTAATTTCACATTATTCTAGCAATCATTTATTACTGAGTGATTTTGAATTAGCTCTCAATCGACTTTTTTATAATTTGAGTTTAGATTTTCCAGCAAATTAAATTATTAATAATGATATAGGTATAATTTCTTTCCTAAAAATAAGGCTTGGTTTTTCTTACATTCAAACTCGAGAAATGTAATATCTAAATTTTCCACTAGGATCATCAATCTCCCAAGCTTGAAAGAATTCAAAAAATTTTTTTGACTCCCACCAACTCTCGATATTTTGTACTCCATCATATAATTCTGTTAATAAAGAAATATCGCACGGTGATTGCCTATGAGAAGGATATAATTCCTTTATTTCTTTAGCTTTGCATAAATCTATTAAATTTGAAAGAGTGGAGAGAACTTGAGGAAAATCTTCTTTCTTAGGTAAAAATTGATCCCCATAATAGGCTACATCCCCCGTAAAAAGTTCAGCTTTAGATGTTAGTAAACAAATAGACCCGGGAGAATGCCCAGGACAATGATAAACTTCTACTTCTATTTCGCCTAAATCGAATCTATCGCCGTGCTTTAATGGTTTAATTATTTTTGCAGGAGGAATTAAGAAGTTACGTTTTGCATATATTTCAACAATTTCATTGGGAGAATCTTTGAAATATGACACATCGTATGGTTTCGAAATAATATCGACTTCATTTTCGTGAACATAGACTCCTTCAAATTCAACGTTTCCTAAAATGTGATCCCAGTGAGTGTGGGTATTGAAAATTAATAATTTTCTTTTATCAATTAAATCGTCCACAATTGGCTTTAGAGGATAAAGTCCACATCCCGTATCAAGCAAAAGAGCAGTATGAGATCCTAAAATTAAATACATATTGAGAGGATCATTAGTATAAACAGGATGAACAATGGATATATTCTCTTTAATTACAAATAAGTAATTCTTATGTTTTGAAATTTTAAAATACTGGTTATCTTCACTCATACTTCAACTAATGTATGAAGCAGATTTAATTATAATTGTTTATTACATTATTTAATCTTTTAATATAATTTAATTTGATAAAAATTTTTATTGTAATAAATATCTAAATTGCTGATGTTTATGGATTTTTCGTTAACTGAAAAACAGAAAATGATTAGAGAGAAGACACGAGAATTTTGTGAGGAATATATTATCCCTGTAGCCGAGGAATCAGACCAAAAACAGGAATTAGATCCTACTGTTATGGAAAAAATGAAAGAGATGAACTATTTTGGCTCATGTATACCTGAAGAGTATGGGGGTGCGGGTTTACATAATGATACTATAGCTTTTGCTATAATTACAGAAGAGATCGGTAGAGTAGATGCTTCTTGGTCCATTACAACTGGTGTTCATTGTAGTGTTTGCACCTATCCTATCTATAGGTTTGGCACTGAGGAACAAAAGCAACAATTTCTGATTGACCTTGCTAAAGGAAATAAAATTGGTGCATTCTGTTTAACTGAAGCAAACGCTGGTTCTGATGCAGGAGGTGTCCAATTGACTGCAGAAAAAGATGGTGATGAGTATATTTTGAACGGATCTAAGATATTTGCTACTAATGGAGGAATTGCAAAAACTTTATTAGTAGTCGGAAAAACTGGTGAAAAAGGAGGGAGAAAAGAATTAACAGTGTTCATTGTAGATACTAATACTCCAGGATATTCTGTTGGTGTAAAAGAAGACAAATTAGGTGTCAGGGCATCAAATACTTCAGAGCTAGTTTTTGATAATGTATTAGTGCCAGAAGAAAATATTTTAGGTCAAGTAGGTGGAGGATTCAAATTAGGGCTCCAAATTCTGGATTATGGTAGAATTACCATTGCGGCTCAGTGTCTTGGGCTAGCGCAGGGTTGTTTAGAAGCTGCAGTTAAATATGCAAATGAAAGAGAACAATTTGGACAAAAAATTGCTAGATTTCAAGGAATTCAATGGAAGATTGCGGATATGGCGACAGCCGTAGAATCATCACGGGTGCTTACTTATAAAGCAGCATGGATGTGTGATCAGGGAATGGATTATGGATTAACCGCATCGATGGCAAAATTAGTAGCATCTGAAGCAGGAATGATGGCAGCACATCAAGCAGTGCAGATCCATGGTGGATATGGTTTAATGAAAGCTTACCCTGTTGAAAGAATGTTTCGAGATGCGAAGATGGGTGAAATTTATGAAGGGACAAGTGAAATACAGAGAATGGTGATTGCTAATCATATGTTAAGAAGAAAATTTTAATTTCGAAATTTTTTGTATTCTCTTATTTACTAGTTTTATATCTTTATTAGCACACCAAATTAGGTTTCAATTTTATACTATTCAAGGTAAATGGTAGTAATATTAATGAATTTTTCATTGAAATCAGATGCTGAATTTACCTTTCCATATCAAAAGAAATTCGTGTGTTCAAGTTTCACAATTATTAAGATTTTGCTTGAGATTCTTGAATTCTTTTCTCAATTTTTTTAGAAATAGTTTTTATTCTTTAATATCGATATTTTTTATCAATTCTTCAAATTCTTTCTCGGATAAAAATCCTTTAAGGGATATGCTTTCATTAATTTCTTTTAAAATGTTTTCTGAACTTGAAAGTCTTAATTTGCTAATGCGAGAATTTATTTGGTTGAGTTTTCCTTTTAATTTTTTATTTTCCAAATTAAAATTCAAATTTTGTTTCTCTTTGAATTTAATAGTTTTTCTTATATCTTCAGCCTCTTTTTTTATAAAAGCCAATTTCAATTTTATTTTTTGCAAATTATTTTCCAATTTTGTTATTTCTTCTTTTACATATTCGAATTTAGCTTTTACTTCTGTGGATTTGATATTATGTTTTTCTAAGTTAATCTTTAATTCACTAATCAATTCATTTTTTTGCTTGATTTCGATAACTTTTTCATTTAATTCTTTTTCTAAATTTGCAATAACTTCATCAAGATCTTCAGATTTAACTGGCCAATCGATTGACATTTGAATTGAGTTATATTCTATATTTATATTAAGAAATAGTATATACTATTCTAAAAAAAATTAATTGTACTTGAAAAAAACACACTTCAAATTTTTCTCATTTTCATGATTTTCCTTTTATTAAAAATTGATTTAAAAAGTAGATTATTATTAATATGTGATAGAGGAGCATCTGAAATCACTTCCTTTTTAAGTATTTGATAGGTTTTTTCATCTGCATTAGAAATTATTTTGTGAACTGTTATAATTGGAATAGTAGGAGTTATTAAGCAATAATGGCAAAAACAACGCTTTTTAGTAAGTTCTAAGATTTCCAATAGTTTTTCTACACTAGCATCACTATCTACTGTTAATTCAATTTGATAATTGTCAATCATAGGAATGTAATCTTCAATCCCAAAACCAGTTGTCAAGTCAATATATTGCTTTACCTTTATTTTCATGCTTCTTAGCTCAATTCCTGCAAATGCAGCCCATTTGGCAAATGCCGCAGAAAAGTTTCCAGCAAGACCTGCCATACAAAGATGAACTGGATGAAATGAAGTTCCTCCACCTCCTAGTATTGTTGTTTCATCTGTTTGGATAAGTATGTCTCCTGCTCTTTCAGTGGGTAATGTTGTTTGATATTGGGGACCATATTCCACATCTAACCTCCATGTACCTTCAACATCTAAGACTTTTTTACATAAGGAACGATTTTGAGAATACTTTCTTTGAATTTCTCTAAATCCATTAACATTTATTCGGTTTAGCATATAATCATCAGATTTAGGGGCATCTCTCTCTAACTTTTTTGAGTTTCTATCTTCAAGACCAGTATACTCTTTATTCAAAAGTACAGTTGGAAAGATAGGTGTTGCAGCACAATAATAGCAAAAACAACGTAGCTTAGTGAGTTCTACTATTTCACGTAATTTTTCCATAGTTGTATCACTTTCAATAAAGAAATCTAAATGATAACTATCTATCATAGGGACGTAATCTTCTATTCCAAAACTAGTTGTTAAATCAATATCTGCTTTTGCTCTTATTTTTAAAGTTTTTAATTCTATTCCCTGCATTGCTGCCCATTTTGCAAAAGCTGCTGTAAAACAACCCCCAAATCCTGCCATACATAGAGAAATTGGGTGGATTGCAGTTCCCCCTCCACCTAACAACGTTGTCTCATCAGTTTGTACGAGTATTGCTCCTGCTTTTTCAGTACGTAAATGTGTTTCGAATTGCGGTCCATATTGAACACCTAATCTCCATATACCTTCGATTTCTAAATACTTTTTACAAAGCGAACGATCCTCTGTATATTTTCTTTGTATTGCTTTAAAACCTTCCAAATTTATCCTATTAAGAACGTCTTTCCTTTGACGAGATGCTTTACTCTCATAATAAAGCATTTTTTCTTCAAGTTTTCTCAATATTTCACTGAAACCGTCTTTATCTGCCTGATTGTCCATGTTCTATCGTTCTTTTATACCTTTTAATTATCGAATCGAAATTCAATTATTGGCTTTTTAATTAATGATAAAAGTACCAATTTTTATAGTTAACGAGTTTATCATTTTCATATCTAAAATATCTTAGAAGTAATAAGAAGACTTTTATGTCAATATAACTGGTCGTTAAAAAAAGAGATAATCAAGGAAAAATTTCTTTTTCTAAATTTCCTCTCCCTTTTCTAATTTTTCATATTCTTTATCAGATAAAAAACCTTTTTGAGCTAAAATTTCCTTAATTTTACTTATTATAATGTCAAACTTAGAACTATTAAATTCTTGAGTTTCCTTCTCTTTTTTGGAGATCAACTCTTTTAATTCAGTATTCTCTGAACTTAAATTTGCTAGTTCTTCATCTAGTTGCTGTATCTTATTTAGTAGATCTTCCTTTTCTGCGATTAATGAGGATAACTTTGTATTTGAAGATATTAATTCTTCTTCCATGTCCGATATCTTTTGTGTTGCAAAATCTAATTTAGCTTCTATTTCATTAATATTCTTCTTAGATATTTCTAAATCTTTGTTTA
>JBHLPZ010000173.1:0-6651 GCA_048885325.1 Candidatus Odinarchaeota archaeon | reverse complement strand
TAATTGTTTGATATCAATAATTACTCATTTAAGTGAGATTGAAAGTATCAAAGCTAGAACATTTTTAATTAAAAAAATGAATGAAATTAATAAAAAAAAATATAAATATAATCTAAAAGATATAATTGAAGGATTAGATATTCAAAATCTTTCAAATAAAGAGTTAGCTGAGATTTTAATAAATTATTATATTATTTCTTCATTAAAACTAAAATTTGGCTATGTAACATTCGATAGGAATAAGAAAGGTGCAATAACTAATTTAGATATATCTAATATTTTATATCAAGGTTTGGGTTTAAATAAATTAAATGCTTCTCTGGAGTCAATATTATCATTAACTTTTCTTAAAAAGCTAAATTTGAGCAATAATCATATAAAACTTTTACCTGAAATTACCAATCAACCTAATTCTCTAGAACAGCTTGATTTGAGCTTTAATAGTTTAACACATCTCCCTGATTCAATTAAGGCATTTTATAATCTTAAAATCTTAAATTTAAAATCTAATCATTTAACTTTTTTGCCAGACTCATTAGGTTCTTTATCTAATCTTGAAATACTAATTTTAAGAGACAACTTTTTAAAAAAGTTACCGGAATCGTGTAGTAACCTAAGTTCATTAAGAATTTTAGATCTTCATCATAATAAATTATCTGAAATTAATAATAATTTATCTCGCCTCACTAACTTAAAGGAACTAGAGTTAGGATGGAATAACTTAAACGAAGTCCCTCATATTATAAAAGATTTAAAATGTATTAAGAAATTAAGCCTTGGTCGAAATGATTTAACTAGCATACCTAATTGGATAAAATCTCTGGAATCTCTTAAAGTATTACATTTATATGATAATATATTAAAGAATCTTCCCGATAATTTTCATTTTTTAAACAAATTGGAAGAATTAAATCTTAGGAATAATAAATTTACTGAATTACCTCGATGTATTGCAAAATTAACATCACTTAAAATTCTAAATTTAAGTTGGAATAATATAGATTTCATTCCAAATTGGATTGATTCTCTTAAATCTCTTGAATTATTAAATCTTTGGGGGAATAACTTAAAAGAAATTCCTGATTCAATAGAATCTCTTCAAAATCTAAAAACTATATATTTAAATTTCAATAAAATTGATGGGTTATCTAAATCTTTGCGAGTTTTAAAAGATAGAGGAGTAATAATTAAACTATAAATATACGACTCCCATTTCAATTCAAGATAAATAGAAAAAGTCAATAATTAAAACCATTTCCTATTATTATCCTTTCTGATTTAAAATAAAAAATTTAAAAATTATTACAAATTTCGAGACTTAATGGAATTACCTCCAATTTTAGTTTATGAGAGTTATCTTAATAATGAAATAGACAAGTCTTCAGCTATAAATCAATTAATTTCATTAATTGATAATAGTGAAAATCTAATTGATAGAGTCAAAAGTATAGATGTTCTTGGAAAAATTTCAGCAGTAAATCCTCGGGTTTTCAAACTCTTAGAAAACTTATTAATATCTGACAATCATGAAATAATTAGATTTAATGCATTAAATATACTGAGAAATAATTTTAAAGATAAAGTACTTGAACCATTTTCTTTTGCACTTAATCATGAAAAATCACTAAGATGTTTACTAACCATAACAAATACTTTGGGTGAAATAGATAACTTTCAGTCAAGAACGATACTTATTAATAAACTAAATTCAATAACAATCAATGATTTTAAAAACCACTTTAGTAACTTGTTTAAAAGAATAAACATCGCAAATTTGTCTAGTAGTGATCTTGCTGAATTTCTTAAGAATTATTTAATAATTTATCAATTAGAAAGAAATTATGGTAAATTAGATTTTAAAATAAATAATGGTGTAATAACAGAATTAGATTTATCCGATATAAGTAGTAATGTGTATGGATGGAGCAATTTAAAAAAAATACCCGAATTTATAACAGAATTAAGGGCATTGAAAATACTTGATTTAAAGTTTAATCGATTAAGTTTCATTCCACAATCCTTAAGATATCTATCTTCATTAATTCATCTTGATTTAAGCTATAATAGAATTAGTGAGCTCCCAGATTCAATAGGTAGCATATTATCATTAGAGCATCTCAATCTAAGATATAATCAATTGACTCAAATTCCAGATTCGATAGGAAATCTCAAATATCTTAAAATCCTAGATTTAAGATCAAATAAATTAATATCTTTACCAAAATCATTAAATCGGCTTTCGAAATTAGAAGTTTTAGATTTATATGGAAATCATTTGAAAAATATTATTATATCCCTAAAGCGATTATTCTCACTAAAAAATTTAGAACTTGGTTTAAATAGATTGGAAAAACTCCCTTCCTGGATAAAATCTTTAAGATCGATTACAAAATTGGGATTGGGGGGAAATAAATTGAAACAACTACCAAATTGGATCAGTTCACTGAAATCACTTAAAATTCTTCATTTATATGATAATGAACTAACTATTCTTCCAAAATCTATTGGCTCATTATCATCTTTAGAAGAGCTTACATTATGGAATAATAATTTAACTAAATTACCTAAATCGTTTAGTTTATTAAAATCTCTTAAAAAGTTAAATTTGAGCTGGAATCAATTCGAAGAGTTACCAGAATGGTTTGGTTCACTCCATTCATTAGAAATATTAAGTTTATGGGGTAATAGATTAATTAAACTTCCTAAATCAATATCAGAATTATCTTCTCTTAAAATATTAGATTTAAATTTTAATTACATTGTTAAAATTCCAGACTTTTTAAAAAATTTAGAGAAACGAGGATTAATAATCTATAAATAACTATTATTAAAGATCTAAGTGAAAAAATGATAAATTTAGACCCAAATAAAATTTATGAAAATTTTATTGAGAAAAAAATAGATAAGTCATCAGCAATTAACAAATTAATTGTTTTAATAGAAAATAGTAATAATATCCCAATTAGAGTTAATAGTATTCAAATTTTGGCGAAGATCGGAGAAGATTTCGAGAATACAAGTATTTCCAAGGAAAAAATTTTCAAATTGTTTGAAAACTTAACACTTTCTGATTCTAGTGATAAAATAAGAAATATTGCAGCAAAAATCTTAGGGGATAAATTTATAGAAAATTCCTTAAATCCAATGAAATGGGCACTTCAGCATGAACAGTCTCCTTTCTGTCTAAATACAATATTTCAAACGCTTCTTAAAATAGTGAAAAATCTGGGAGAAAAAAATAATCGACTTTCTAAATTTACTTTAATTCATGAATTAAAACAAATACCTGATAAAGAGTTTACAATAGGCTTCGAGGAGATTATAGAAAAGAGAGGATTTAACAATATAAGCAATCTTGAATTATCTTTAATTTTACTAAATTACTTTTCTATAACATATTTAAGAAAAACGATATGGCGTTTAAATTATACTATAGAAAATTGTAAAGTTATTCAATTAGATTTTCAATTTAAAGGATTGACAAAAGTTCCTGATGTAGTTCAATATCTCGATTCTCTTAAAACCTTAAGTTTAAGGTACAATCAAATTACAACTTTACCTGAATGGATTAAAGAATTGAAATATTTAGAAACTATTAATTTAAATGTAAATACAATAAATCAATTACCTAAATCAATTGGTTCACTTTCACATTTAAAACAGCTTTCTTTATGGAAAAATGATCTTGAGAGGCTTCCTGATTCAATCTGTAATTTAAAAGCTTTAGAAGTCTTAAATTTAAGATTAAATCTGTTAAAAGAATTACCTCATAACATTGGTAATTTGAAACAACTTCGTGAATTAAATCTTCATGATAATAAACTACATACCTTACCGAATTCGATTTCAGAACTTACGTCATTAGAAAAATTAAATTTAAGTTGGAATCTATTCCAAACCATCCCAAATTCACTTAATTCGCTTTCTAAGTTAAAAATTCTAGATCTTGAAAGAAATGAATTAAGCTATATTCCAGAAACAATTGGTAATTTAAAAAAGTTAGAAATAATGAATTTGAGTGATAATAGATTATCAACGGTTCCAAAAACAATTGGGTTGCTTAATAGCTTAAATTATTTAAATCTGTCTAGAAATAATATCGAACATCTCCCAGATTCATTATTTTCTTTAACATCTTTAAAAGAGTTAAATTTAACAGAAAATAACTTGAAAGAAGTGCCAGCAGGTTTAAAAAAGTTAGAAGAAAATGGTTTAATTATTCATATTTAATATTATTATTGAGTTTCATATAAGCGTTTTATTTCCTCAACAGTGGTTACATCTCTTGGGCCTTTCTCTGGACGAATTCTTTGAAATACAGGAAATCTCATAGAATATCCCAAAGAAGAAAATTTATCACTAATAGTAATTTCATCACCAAATATTTCAATAACAATTTCTGGTATTAACCACTGATCAGGTTTATCATCACATATAACATCACTCGGTTTTTTCTCAACTTCATACTTCTTCACCTCATTCTTTAATATTTCCATTATTTCATCAGTCCAACCTGATGCAATACGAGTAAAAGCTTCAAATTTATCATTTAAAGGATCATAGACCGCTCCAATATAAGTTCCATACCATCCCTTTCTACGGCCTCTTCCATAAAATGCTCCAACTAAAACCACATCAACCGTATCAGCTAATTTACCACCCTCTAGTCCTTTTAACTTTATCCAAAGAAAACCACGATTTCCTGCTTGATAAATGGAGTCATCTTTTATTGATTTGATAATTATGCCCTCAGTTCCTGCATTTCTTGCTTCATTAAAGAAATCCAACATCTCTTCTGTAGAATTGATTTCTTTTGAGTCAACTAAGCGAATTTCATCTTTATGCTCTACAATTTCTTCAAGTTTTTTCCTTCGTTCAGGATAAGTTTTATCTATGTATGACTCATCCCCAATCATTAATAAGTCAAATAAAAATAAACTTACAGGTATTTCTTTAGAAATATCTTCAATATCATATTTTCTTCTTCTTCTACTTAACACTTGGAAAGGAAGCATTTTTTCATAAAAGTGATCCATTGCTACTACTTCTCCCTCAAGAATAGCCCATTTTGCTTTGATGTTATCCATAATAACTTGACAAACATCAGGATACTGTTCTGATATTTCAAGTAATCTTCTAGAAAATAACAAAATCTTCTCTCCCATTTTGTGAATTTGTAATCTTTCACCATCGAGTTTATATTCGGCAATACATGGTTTTCCTAACTTATCAATAATTTCTGAATAAGAAACGCGAGATGCAAGCATGTTTCGAACAGGTGTGCCATAAGAGATTTTAATCTTTTTTACTTCTTCTATTCCCTCTTTTGCTAAAATTAGAGTAACGTCTCCCAAATCTGGATGTTGATTGTAAGCCTTCTCAATGAAATCTCTTGCTTTTTTATCACCTATAAATCCTTGGGCTAAACCATCAATAATTGTTAAAGTTGATACGCCTACTCTTAAGGTCGATGTTATTATTCTTAATAGATATTTTGCTTCAACAGGACTACATTTTCTCATCAAACTCCGTAGATTTCCTAATTTACTTTCCTGAGAACCAGGACCTTCAGTTGTAGCGATTTTTTGTAATGCAGAATATAATTCGGATATTTCTAAAGATGATTCTGATGCTTCCAAATCCTTGTCAAAATCAAATAAAGATTTTTGTTTTTTCCTTTTAGAAAGAATTAGCTCTGCTGTAGCACCTATATCTCCTTCTTTTAATAAAATATTTTTTATTTCTTTTCCATTAATACCTGAATGGAGTGATAACGCCTCTATTATCATTTTTTCAGCAAGTCCTAATTTGGGGAATTGTTTAATGTTGGAAACAAGTTGGCCTTGCAGTAAGTAGATGATTTTATCTAAATCAGTAAAATTATTTGTAGTTTTAATATCCAGAAAAAAATCTGATAAAATATCAATCATTTCAAGTCTTTTTGATGTACTCTCTAGCTTAGAAAATAAATCTGCTAACTTTTTGAATTTCATGAGATAATCTATAAATATTTTTCAATTAGAAATTAAAAATAATTACTCTATTATTATTAAATAAATATCACTATAAATTTAAATAACAATATTAAAAAAATTTAGAAAAAAAAGATTATAATAATAATTTTGAAAGCTCTACAAACTTCTTTTGAATTTCTGTTTTAATATTAGTAGAGATTCCAGAAAAAGAATCAGATGTGAATTTTATTTTTCCTTCGGATATTGAAAATTCACATACTTTCCCATCCATGTGTTCTACTGAATAGTTTCCATTATCCTTTTTAGATACCCAGATATCGCTAAAGAATTCAGTTATTGCTATTAAAACAAATCCTATTTTTGCTTGAATCTCAAGATTAAGTTTCTTTTCCGGTACGACATCTACTTTAAGCGCTGTTTCAGTTTTTAGTGATACTTCTGGTTTAGAATTATATTCAGAAGCTTGTTTAATTGCAGGTGGGGCTACGATTGGTACTTCCTGCTTAATAACGGGAGTAGATTCAATTTTAACTTCTGGAACTGGTGCGGGTTTAGTTTTTACATGAGTAGGTTGGGGTTCTGGTTTCGAAACAGCTTTTATAGGAACTTGCTTAGCTCCTTCAATATCAAAAGTGATGATAAAATTATCCAATTCCTTAAATTCCTGATTTAATAT
>JBHLPZ010000172.1:0-6680 GCA_048885325.1 Candidatus Odinarchaeota archaeon | reverse complement strand
AATCTTTTTATTTTAAATCATTTCCTAACCATCTTTGTAAAGTTTTTTGGGGAATCATATCTTGAATTGATATACCTGTCTGTTCATTAAACTGTTTTGCAATCTCTCTCGCCCAAAACTTTTTGTCCATCTGATCATTCAATTTAATTAAAACAATATCTCCTTTTGCATCAAATGCATCACGTTTAAATGCATCTCTATGCCTTGTTTTATATTTACTATGCCAATACATCTCCCAAAATTCATATACGACTTCATAATTTCTACCTTTTATTTGAACAATATTATATCCATCTACATGAGATCTTGGATGAACCTTTTTGATCACACCTGTTTTCACTTCAACTTGATTTCCTATTATATTACATAAGTAAGTATGATCAAATTTTACACCAAATATGTCTTGCATTAATTGACGACCCTCATTCTCTTCAGCTGAAGATGGATGTCTAGTAGGAGATTTATATATATTCTTATATTTAAAACTACTTGGTTTTGCTCGTTGAACATAAGCATATGGGTAAATTACTCTTTTTCCAGCTTCTATCCATTTTAATTCTGCTAATGTCACTCTTGTATTTTGTTTTCTCATTTTTTCTTTAGCTATTTCAAATTCTTCATATGTCATATCCAATTTCAACCCCTTATTTTTACCTAATTGGGTAACCTGTTCCATTGTAATCTCCAATGCCCTTGCAGCACAAATTTTACAACCCGCTTTTGGATTTTCTAAACTTTGTGTAGATCGTTTATGCGAAGTACCACATTCCATACATTCCCATTCTAACTTTACATCAACTGGACGTTTATTTTTTCTCGCTTTCATTTTTTTGACATAAGAGTTTTCACTTTCTTTTAAAATAAAACCATTCTTATATCCAATCCGTATTGTATCTTTAATAGTATTAGCTTGAGCGTCAGAAGAGCAACGACTACAATAGGTTTTATCATAAATTAAATGACTAACTCTTATTTTAAACGGCTTATGCCCTTTATGTTGACACCATATTTCAGTGTAAGCGGCAACTGGATTTATCCCCTTTTTGATTTGTTGTTGAAACATTTTAGTCCCTCTTTCTGTAATTATACCAGGAATCTTATATTTATCTTGACCTATTTCTTTTACATATTTGATGATATCTTTTAATGAATATTTTGGCTCACTACCTTTTTTTGTAAAAAACAATTTATATAAATCATGATCTCCTACCAATCTGGTTAATGAATTTTTCAACCTATCGCGATCTCTATATTGTATTTCCCTCATTATTTCCTTATTGGAATATTTTTTTTTTCCTGTTTCACTGTAATGTTTTATTTGCTCAATAGCTATTTCTTTAAGTTTTTTAAATTTCTCTGGGTTAGCAACCAATATCTTTTGTTTAATTTCTCTTTTAGGCGGCATTTCTTCAAAATTCACGGATTTTATGAGGTTTTCTATAAACTCTTTATTTAACATTTCTTCATAAGATTGGACTCTCTTTCTATGAAATTTTCCACCATTTTCTAAACTGAAGTCTGGAATAAAGGTTCTTTCTTTTTTTTCTGGCATTTCAAGGGAGGGAGTAAAATTTCTTCGTTTTTTAGTGGTTTCGATGTCTAGGGTAGGAGTAAAGCGTTTCTGCTTGGGTTCTTTAGGTAGTTCCATAGAAGGGGTGAAGTTAGTTCTTTTTTGTTTCGGCTCTGGGGTAAGGCTTGGACTGAAGGTTCGCTTTTTATCATTGTTAATTTTTTCCAAGGAAGGGACGAATCTCTTAACCTCTTGAGATGTATCTTTGTATATATCTGCTTTATCTTCTTTTTCTTTAACTTCTTTCCCACTCTTACTGTTTTTATATTCATTTCCATACATATCCATAAAAACGTCACACTTTTTTTTTAACGTTTTAATGTCAGCTATTTCTGTTTCTATTTAAATAAAAAATATCACATAAATCAAACTAAGATCGAAAATTACAGTGTAATAACTTAAAAGAAAAAGTATATCACTCCTGAGAATGATAAAATGGAATTGCGTGATTTATTAGTTAAAATAAGATACTTATCTAAACAAAAATAAAAAAAGATTCTAACTTTTGTTTTTAATTATTATCCTCTAACCAAAATGCTTTTCTTCCTCATGATCAGCGTCAATAGCATCTTTTTCTACATCTCGATCAAGCCATTTTTCGCTTAGTAATTCTTTGTAATACTCATGCTGGATGATTAAACTCATTATTTCCGAGGTTCCCGTCCAAATCTCTCCAAGTCTTGAATCACGAAGTATTCTTTCAATAGGATATACAGTTGTATATCCAATTCCTCCCATTACTTGCATAGCATTATTAATAATTTTCCAACAAGCTTTAGTGGAAAATTTTTTAGATTCAGATACTAACCTTCTTTGTAAAGCTGGTGGTGCTCCAGCATCAATAGTCCTTGCTGTATTTAATACAATTGATCTCGCTGCATCTAAGAGAGTGATACTATCAGCAATTTTAAAAGTTACTGCTTGAAAGTTATTAATTGTTTGTCCAAAAGCCTTTCTTTTAGTTGAATATTTAGTAGCAATATGGAGACAAGTTCTTGCAGATCCTAATGAACCCGCCGCTGTTGTAAGGCGTTCAGGGACCATCATTTGATAAAAAATTCGACCTCCCTCCCCTTCCCCCATAATAATATTTTCTTGAGGAACGTTTACATCTTCAAATTTGAGTCTTCCAGCACCACCGCCTCTAGTTCCTAGTAAACCATATATGTATTCCGTATTGACACCCTTATTACGATCAACAATAAAAAGACTAAGTGATGACCGAGGATCAGCATTAGGATCAAGATTTGTCTTAGCATAAACAAGAAAGAAATCAGCTCCCTCAGCTCCTACAACAAAACGTTTTTCACCATTCAATATATAATAATCGCCTTCTTTAACGGCTGTACACGTTGCGCCAAAAAAATCAGAACCCCCTCTTGGTTCTGTTAACGCTTCCGCTGTATACTTTTTACCTTCACACATTGGCTTTAGATACTTTAATTTTTGTTCTTCAGAGCCAAACAAATTCATTGCTTCTCCAGTAATTATAGGAAGAGAATATAAACAAGGTAAAGAGCTTCCTAATACGCCCACTTCTTCAAGTGCAACAACCTCACATTCCCAATTTAAACCTCGACCGCCAAATTCTTTAGGAAATCTTAGACCTATAAGATTCCTTTTACCAAGTTTCTGTAAATACTCAACTGGATAATTGATTTCTTCTTTATCCATTTTTTTAATTAAAGAGTGAGGAACATTATCCCTTACAAATGCACGCACTTCCTCTTTTATTTTTTTAGCATTCTCACTTATTAAATAATCAAACATTTTTCGATTCTCCCTAAATAATTTATACTGCGATTAAATAATGATAGGTTTAATAAAAAATAGTTAGATCTAAGTATATTAGTATATAGTAATTAAATGGCAAAAAGGCATTAATTCGTTTTTAATTCTAACTTCAACTAAACTTCAAGATTTTAAACTATAAATTAGATTAAAATTTCTTAAAAAGTAGAAAAAAATAACAAATGTAAATATTACTATATTACATTCTCTAGAGATTAAATTTATAATTTACATAGATAGATGAGTTGCTTATGCTCTCAAAAATTAAACGTATATATCATGAATACCCTAACCCATTTAAAGTGCTTATTCTCGCTACTTTCATTGATAGATTAGGGAGTTTTTTATTATTTCCATTTTTTGCGATTTATATAAAGGAACGTTTTGGGGTGGGAATGACTGAAGTAGGATTCTTATTTTCGGTGTTTTCAGCAGGAAGTATATTCGGTAGTGCGATAGGAGGCGCTTTAACCGATAAATATGGTCGTCGTTCGATACTCCTGCTTGGTTTAGTCGCAAGCGGTATAGGAAGTATCGGGATGGGATTAGTCGATAATCTGAAAATTTTTTATATACTCGCTGCATTATTAGGAACTTTAGGTGATTTAGGAAATCCTGCTCGACAAGCAATGGTAGCAGATTTACTTCCAAAGGAAACACAAGCACAAGGGTTTGGACTTCTACGGGTAGCAGTTAATCTTTCAGCAACGATCGGTCCTATTCTTGGAGGATTTTTAGCAGCTCAATCTTATTTGTTTTTATTTATTGCAGATGCTGTGAGCAGTCTAATTACTGCTATGATTGTATATCTTGTCATTCCAGAAACGAAACCACAAAAACAAGATGATAAACCGGAAGAATCAATAATGAAAACCTTTGTAGGATATAAAGAAGTTATAAAGGATTGGGTATATATGTTGTTTCTCTCTGTGTCTGCCATAACTGTGTTGGTATACATGCAATTGAATAGCACACTGTCCGTATTTCTACGTGATGTTCATGATTTTCCACTACAGAGTTTTGGTTTGTTGTTAAGCATGAATGCGATTATGGTAGTAATATTTCAGTTCTGGATAACCAAAAAAATTTCAAAGTATGCTCCCATGAAGATGATGGCTATTGGAACGCTACTTTACTTGATAGGATTTGGTATGTACGGTTTTATTTCAGCAACTTACCTATTTTTCGTCGCTATGGCAATCCTCACTGTAGGGGAAATGATTGTGATACCTGTCAGTCAAACTGCAGCTGCATCTTTTGCTCCTGAGGATAAGAGGGGGCGCTATATGGCAGTATTTGGTTTACATTGGGCAATTCCAAATCTATTTGGGGTTGTAGGTGCTGGATTAGTTATGGACAATCTTGGAGGAAACTGGGTATGGTATTTGGCGGGGATTCTGTCTTTAATTGCTGCGATGGGATTTTTATTACTTCAAGGTGTCACTAAAGATCGCTTTTCAAAAGAAGTTGAATCCACGATTGAAGTATTATATGAATAATGAGCTGATATGAAGTTATATATTAAATATCGTGAAAGTTCTGTTTCACGAAAATTTTGAAACTTACATTAGTTCAGGTATTTTGTAATTCCATTTATCTATGGTGAATCTCCAGTTTTTCTCAATCAAATTTAAGATTCTATTATCCATTTGAAATTTATTTTTTTTATATGATTTTATCTGTTCCAAATAAATTTCAAATCTCTTTTTGATTTTATCAAACCCTTGAAGATTTAATTTAGTGTAAATTCTTTCTAATTCACCAATTATATCATCTTCCAAATTCTCAAACTTAACATCGATTAAATTATTACTTGGTATTAACCTCTTTTCTTTGAAATAACTCTTCATCATTTTTTTATAGATATTAATGATATTTTCTTCGAGTAGCTTATTAGATACATTTTGAAACATGAATGCTTCAATTGCTTTTTTATAAAAATGTCGAGTTGACAAATATATTATATACGGATTTCTGTATATATGAATAAATTTTGCTTCTGGGTACATTTCTAATAATATCTTAATCCTAGCTGTATTTACTGGATTTTTTAAAACAAGACGCTTCCCTCTCATATTTAAAGTAGCAGCTTTAAGTAGATAATTATAATTATATTTCCAATTTTTAACTAATTTAGAAGAAACGCTTTTAAAGCGCACATATTTGTTATAATATTCCATCATCCTTTTAGGGAAGTATAAAGCATTATAGAAGGTGTAAGGAAATAGATTTCCTAAAGCCATTTCATCTTCTTGAGGTTTATTTATTCCCATTTTCATATTATCCATGGGACGTGTTTCAGGTAAGAATAGATTCATCCAAAAACTAAAGAAAGTATTACTCATAAAAGATTTAGGAAAGGAGGCTTGTAGCATGGTTACAAATCCAAATTGAGGATCTTGGGTAAGTAAATTATGTAGAAGGGTAGTACCACTTCTCCAATGACCAATTATAAAGATTGGAGGGAACTTTAATTTAGTTTTTTTTATTGCTTTATTATAACATATGTATTCAAAAATACGAAATGGGATTCCAACTAAACTAACGCTATTCATAAAAAGAATACGAAAGTAATGCTTTAAAGCTATTGAGTCATTAGATATTAATAATTTCATCAAATCTCTATAAGAACATCCGAAATTTGGACCAATTCGTGCAAAATCAGCATATTTAAAACTCAAAATTCTCACAATTAAGGTCGATAAAATATTACCTTAATTTTTATGAGATTAAATTATGCGATTTAAGTAATAAATATATGCGAAATATTAACTATATTAAAATAAAAAGATTTAAGTAAAAAATTAAAGTTCAAAGATCTCTCTTGCTTTGTCTTCAACTATCTCATTATTTACAAGATCCCAAATTTCACCATAGAAAAAGGCTTTATCATTTTTGACGATAATTGGAATCCCTTCTACACATGCACTCATATCACAAAATAGACTATTAAATGTTGGGTTTTTCATCAAAGGATCATCAAAATCTTTTGGATCTTGATAATTCAATATCTTATAATCAATATCTTTACCTGCAAGCCATTGTACTAGTTTCTCGCAGAAAAAACAATCCTTTTTTGTAATAATTTTAAATTTTGCCATGTTAAAAAATTAGTTAAAATTATTTTTAAACGTTCTCTTATGAATTTATAAACATTAATTATCGATTGTGACCGCACAAACCCGGTAAAAATGTTTTGTCAACAAAATATTAGAACAGGATGCAATTGTGCATGAATGATCTGATCAATTCACAATCTCTCAAGCGTGAACCTATTGAAAACCAGGTGCTTGTCGCCCTGCGGCGCATCATTCGGTCG
>JBHLPZ010000171.1:0-6739 GCA_048885325.1 Candidatus Odinarchaeota archaeon | reverse complement strand
TTAATCATTGAAAAAAAATGAAAGACCATAATAATAACATATATATTCTTGGTGGAGGTATTGCTGGATTGGCTGCAGCCTCTACTTTAAATAAACCGTATCTATTACTTGAGAAAGAGAATTATATTGGAGGTTTATGTCGATCTAAATATAAAGATGGATTTACTTTTGATGTCGGTACTCATATTTATTTCACTAGAAATCCTAAAATGATTGAAATCTTGGATAAAACACTTAATTCAAATTATGATATTAGAGAAGCTGAAATTTGGAACCACAGTGACAACTTATTTTTCCCTCATCCTGTTCAAGTAAATTCTTTTTACTTACCAGTAGATTTAAAAATAGATTGTATAATTTCATTTGTTAAAAATCTAATTCAAAGAGAAGAAAATAGAAAAATTTCTAATTATAAAGAATGGTGTTTATATAATTTTGGAAATGATTTTTCACAAAATTTTCTTCTAAAATATGCTAAGAAATTTTGGACAGTATCCCCCGAAACCTTAACAGTGGAATGGATCGGTGATCGAATTCTAAATCCTGATGTTGAAAGCGTAATAACTGGAGCATTCAAAAAGAATGTGAAGAATGATTATTATATTACTAAGTTTAGATATCCTAAAACAGGAGGTTTTGGGGACTTCATTCAAAAATTTTCAAAAAATCTTAAAAATATTAAATTGAATCAAGAAATAACCGCAATAGATCCCGAAAATCATGAGTTTATAATAAATAGAAAAGAAAAAGTAACGTATTCTAAACTTTTATCAGCAATTCCATTACCAGAATACCTAAAATTATGTAAAAATCTACCAAAAAGAATTGAAGCATGTTTAGAAAAATTAAACTGGACATCGGTTATAGTAATTAATCTTGCTTTAAATAATCCAATTGAAACTGATAAACATTTCGAGTATTATTATGATGAAGAGATTCCATTTTTTCGTTCAAGTTTTCCAGCAAATTTATCAAATTCGAATGTTCCTAATGGAAAAGGCTCTATTTGTTTAGAATGTTCTTATAATGGGAAACGAGAGATAAATGAACAAGAAATTATTAATAAATCAATTGATACCTTAATTAATATTGGTTATATTAATTCACCCAATGAGATAATCTTTCAAGATATTGAAACTATTAAATACGCTTATGTTATTTTCGATTCTGAACGGAAAAATAATTTATCAGAAATCATTGAATATTTAGAAAGTTATAATATTTTTCCCTTCGGTCGTTATGGACATTGGGATTATTTTTGGTCAGACCAAGCATTTTTCGATGGAATTGAGATGGCAGATAGGATTATGAAGGATTCAAAAGAAAATTAAAATATTAAATATGTCATTCAATTTCTTAATAAGAAAAGATCAGCTGAAATTTTTCGAAAAAGTAGCTTTAAATATTTTACAAAATACTTTTTTTGAAGAATAATGTGGTGTAAATTTCGAAAAATTATATTTGGCTTACCGCTTCTTCTCAATCTAGCATAATAATACCTTTTTATAGCAGAATCTATTTGCATTTTTAGAGTTTTAGTATAAGTCTTTTTATCTATATACCTATGATTTTTATAATGCTCAATAATTCTAAATTTATCAGCAAAAAATACCCAAGTATAGTATACATTTTTAGTAACATTTTCCTTAGATTCATGAGAATATCTTAAAACTGTGCGTGCTTTGCTATGATATGCTTTTAAACCATCATCTGCTATTTGAAAATAGACTTCAACTTCACTATATTTAGCACTATCATTATAATAATATTGTTTATTGTTATATTCTCTAATAAAAATTGTTTCAGAAGGAGGGCTAATATCTTTCATGCTATAGAGATATTTGAAATAAAAATCTGGTTCCATTATGCCAGTTACTTTTCTAGGAGAAAACTGATTTCCTACAGCATAGATGCCTATATCCTCGTATTTACTTAAAATTTGATACGCTTTTTCTAAATGATCAGGAGTATATGCATCATCATGATGAAGAAAGGCTACATATTTTCCTTTTGCTTCCTTAAGCGTTTTATTCCAATTCCTTACCATACCTATGTTTTCATCATTCTTTTTGAGTAAATAATTAAAGTTGCTATTTTCTAAAAGCTTTTTAACTCTTTCGAACGTCCCATCAGTAGAATTGTTATCAATACATATAACTTCAAAATCTGTAAATTTTTGGTTTTCAAGAGATTTAAAAGCACCTATAATTAAATCCCCGCTATTATAAACAGGCATACATACAGAAAAAAAAGGGTTTGACATAGTTATCATCCCTAAAAGAAGTCCTTCAATGTATTGATTATATAATCCTGGTCTTCATGGGTAGATCGTAATAAAAAGGGAAGAGTCAAAATCTTTTTTGAGATTTCTTCAGTTTTTGGGAGGTCTCCTTCACTATATCCAAATTTTTCTTTATAGTATGTTTTTAAATGGATTGGATAGAAATATACTTTCGTATAAATTCCATGATCTAAAAGATAATTCTGTAAATCCTCTCTTACTTCAATATTTTTTAATAATACACTGTATAACTGATAAACTGTTCTAAATCCCTCTAGTTCAGGAATAATTTGTATCTGTGATATCTGATTTAGATTTTCATCATAATATTTACCTACTTGACGACGCAACTCTATTATATCTTCTACTTTTTTTAACTGAGAAATTCCTAATGCAGCACACATCGAAGGGGTTCTATAATTATAACCAACTTGGATGTAATCCATCTCATAAATATTAGAGAAAAAATTTGTTCCTGGTTGTTCAACTCTTCCATGCGATCGTATTAGCTGAAGTCTATCATAAATTTCTTTATCATTTGTACAAATAGCACCACCCTCTCCAGTTGTTATTATTTTATTTTGGCAAAAACTAAGCATTCCTGAATGTCCAATAGTTCCAGCAAACTTATCTTTAACTTTAGCACCAAAACTTTCAGCATTATCTTCAATTAAGAATAATTCATATTCAGCAGCTATCTCACGTAAAATCTCAATATTTTTACAAACTTTTCCACCATAATGCATCGGAATAATTGCTTTTGTTTTATTGTTAATTTTTTTCTCAACGTCTTCTGGATCTAAACCAAATGTCTCCTCTTCGATTTCAGCGAAAACTGGTTTGGATCCTGTTAAAATTACGCAATTTGCAGTAGATATGAATGACATAGAAGGTACAATTACCTCTCCTGAAGTTATACCATACGCTAGTAATACAGCGTGTAGTGCAGATGTTCCTGAATTAAAAACTACACAATGTTTAACATTCAGATAATTTTCAAGATTTTCTTCAAATTCACGTATTTCTGGACCTGTTGCCCAATAAGAGCCTCTCTTTATAACATTAGTAACCATTTCAATATCATTTTCATCCCAAAAAATATCAAAGAGAGGATATTTCTTATTCATTTGTTTTCACATACCTGCTAGTTTTAAATTAGTTTTAATTCTCTTAAAATATCTACTATTTCTCCTTTACTTAAAGTTATAGCACGTTCAGTGCTATAATGAAAATCTTTATCACGAATCACTTTCGTTCCATTTTTATCAATTTTATAATATGAGGTATCATGATTAAAATGTGCTAATGGATATATACAATACATTCCGTTAAGTTCATAACAAGATGAAAATTCTATAGGAGAAATTAAAACTTCATTGATTTTTTCTCCCATTCGCGGTCCAATTATCTTTACTTTTATAGAATCTGGATCTTTACCAATTTTTGGTGCATATTCTTCAATTAAAATTTCTATAAGATCCTTAATGAAGATGCTAGGCATTTTAAGAACAAAAATCTCACCCCCTTTAGCCATAACAGCAGCTTTTAAAACTAATCCAACAGCTTGAGAGATTGATAGAAAAAATCTTTTCATTTTTTCATCGGTTAATGTAACATAATTTCCAGATTTAATTTGTTCTTTAATTAATGGAATTATAGACCCCCTTGATCCTAAAACATTCCCAAAGCGAACTATTGATATTTGAGTTTTATGAGTACCCTTTGCTAATTCTCTTGATATGCACAAACGTTCTCCTAACATTTTTGTTGCCCCCATAACAGTTGTTGGATTTACTGCTTTATCTGTAGAAATATGAACGAATTTTTCTACATTGCATTTAAAAGCAGCTTCAATTATATTTTCTAGACCATGAATATTTACATTAATAGCTTCCATTGGATTATATTCGCTAATAGGTACATGCTTTACGGCAGCTGCATTAAAGATGTAGTCAACATTATTAGCTGCTCTTAATATTCTTTCATAATCTCTGATATCTCCTAATAAAAATCTCAACTTGAATGCTGGATCCTTAAACCTCAATTTTGTTTCCCACAACTCATTTTCTGAATTTGACAGGATTCTAATAGTTTTTGGATTCATATCTAATAATTGGGATACAATTTCGGAACCAATGGTTCCAGTGCCTCCTATAACTAAAATTATTTTATCATTAAAAGAAGTTGAATATTCCAAGAAGAATTCACTATGACAGTATTTTTATTTATGAATATAAATATTTAATTAATTAATTAATTTGTATATTTAGGGTAAAATTAAGCAATATTTTAACATTAAGAATGTTATTTATTTATTATCAAATTTTTGATTTTTGTGCTGAAGATTGCAGATAAAAATTGGAAATAAATTAATTGGAAATGGTTTTCCGTGTTTTATTATAGCAGAGGCAGGTGTCAACCACGATGGTGAAATAGAAAAAGCCAGAAAACTTATTGAAATTGCAAAAGATGCAAATGTAGATGCGATTAAATTTCAAACATGGATCACTGAGGAAATTGTTACGAAATCCGTAGAGATTGCAAAGTATCAACAAAAAAATATAGGGAAAAAAGAATCACAGTTTGAAATGATAAAGAGATTAGAATTAAGTTATGACCAATTTAGAGATTTAAAGAAATATGCAGATAAACAAGGAATAATTTTTCTCTCCACTCCTGCTGACGTAAAAAGTGTAGATTTTTTAGAAGAAATTGAAATACCCGCTTATAAAATCGGCTCTGGAGATTTGACAAATAGCCTTTTATTGAAAATGGTCGCCAAAAAAGGTAAACCGATAATTCTTTCTACAGGTATGGCAAATTTGCATGAAATTGAAAATGCAATAAAAATTATCTATGATACTGGTAATAGTGAATTGATATTATTACATTGCACTTCCCAATATCCTACAGAATATAAAGATGTTAATTTAAGAGCAATGATCACCCTTAAAAATTCTTTTGATAACATAGTGGGTTATTCTGATCATACAATTGGAACTTTAGTTCCACAATTAGCTGTAGGTCTCGGGGCTAAGGTAATTGAAAAACATTTTACCTATAACAAACACGCAATAGGCCCAGATCATATCTGTTCATTGGATCCGGTTGAATTGAAGGATTTGGTAAATAAAATTAGAACAGTAGAGTTAATCCTAGGAAAAAGTAATAAAAAACCTACTAATGAAGAATTAGAATTGAGAAAAATAATAAGAAAAACTGTCGTTGCAAGGGTAAACATTCCTAAAGGGAGTAAAATCACAGAAGAAATGTTAACAGTTAAAAGATCAAAAGGAACTATTGAACCAGAAGAAATCTCTGATTTAATAGGCAAAATTACTTTAATAAATATAAAAAAAGATCAACCAATTAATAAAATAGATTTAAATTAATAAACTTAAAAATAAGTTAATTAAATGAGAGAGATCGGCGGCTATTTTGAATTGGAATTAGAGAAGGGAGAAGAATATCATCCAGAAGCATTAAGACTTAATAGTGGAAGAAATGCCTTATATTATATTTTAAAAGTTTTAGAACCATCTAGAATCTTTATACCCTACTATATCTGCGATAGTGTTCTTGAACCTATACACAAATTAAAAATTGAACTTGAATTTTATCATATAAATAAAAAATTTGAACCAGAAATACCATCCGATTTTACTGAAAATGATTTTTTGTTATATGTTAATTATTTCGGAATTAATGATTCAATTGTTAAATTTTTAGCAGTTAATATTAAAAATCTTATAACAGATAATTCTCAGGCATTTTTTTGCCAACCTTTTAAATATCCTACTTTTTATTCAACAAGAAAATTTTTTGGAGTTGTTGATGGAGGTTATTTATACACAGAAAAATTTTTGGGAGAAGAATTAGAACAAGCCGTCTCTTATAAAAATTATTCCCATATATTAAAGAGGTGGGAATTGGGAGCAGACGCAGGTTATAAAGATTATTTAAAAATAGAAGAGTCTTTCTCACATGAGCCCATTAAAAGAATGTCAAATTTAACTCAAAATATATTATCCTCAATCGATTATAAGAAAGTACAGTTAACCAGAGAAAGAAATTTCATCTTTCTTCATAAAAATTTGCATAAATTTAATGAATTACAAATCAATCTTGAAAATTTAAATGGTCCAATGAAATATCCTTTCTTAATTAATAATAGAAAATTAAAACAATTTTTAATCGAGAATAAAATATATATCTCAACATACTGGCAAGAAGTAATTGATAGAGTAGAAAAAAGTAGTTTTGAATATTATTTGACAGAAAATTTAATTCCAATACCAATAGATCAAAGATATAATCTTACAGATATGGAATTTATTATTGAAAAAATAAAAGAGGTAATATAATGGCTTATTTAAAATTTGTTTATTTAAAAGAACTTTCCAGAAAAGACATTCCATTAATAAATGAATGGAGAAATGACACAGAAATTATTGACTT
>JBHLPZ010000170.1:5575-6840 GCA_048885325.1 Candidatus Odinarchaeota archaeon | reverse complement strand
AAATACCTCAACCCTTAACCCTGTTATTAGATAAATACGTCTCCTCTGTTTAACATGTTTGAAAATATCGTTGTTTCCGATTCTCCTCCTTCCTTACTAAATGTTTAATACAAAAAAGCATCTGGTTAAGTTATAAAATGGTTCCTAATAGAACTGCATTAATTTAAGATTTTTCTAGTGTTACATGGACAAAATCGTTCATTTTGATATAATCATAAATCTATTAGGAATTAATTCATAATCGAGATTTTAAGTAATAAAAGTTGAAATAAGAATATTATGTTACCAAAACATTAAAAAAAAAATAGTCTATTATTTAATAAGAATATAAAAATTAAATTTCTGAGTTGAGGTTCAAGTTGGTTCAAACTTTAAAATTAACTAGCGGATTAGAAGTTGAATTCGATGAGAAAAGACCCATTACTCTTTTTGAAACATTAATAAGCGCCCTTTTAATCCCCAGATATAAGGAAAATAAGGACTGGAACTTAAGTTTAAATATTATTATTGAAGAAATAAATCGCTTAATATCAAAATATAGTCTAGATCCTAAATTAAAACTGGGATTATTAAATCAAGTTGAGAAACATCTTGATAAGGAAATAGCGGAACTTACAGGAACAGATAAGATTGAGATTTTATTTTTAAATATGGATGATTATGTTGAGGATATAAAAAAGTTGATTACTGCTGGTAAAAATAAACAAGATTTAAGAAATGATATGGCACAGTTAGTTTATCCACTGACTCTTTTCGAATTAGGAGAACTTTTTATTTTCTTGGGTAAAAGAGCTTTTCTTAAATAACTTTTTATATAATTTTATTACTTCTATTTTTATTAAATGGTTATAATGTCTGGAGTATCAAACTAAATACACAGAAAAGTTCATTAGTAGTAATACAAAGAATATTCCCATCGCTATTGCATTGATAATAACTCCAACAATCCCCAGTGCACTTCCAACTTTCTCAACAGTATTTACTGGTTCAAGTTTTTTTGCATGTTTACTATGTGTTCTAGATGAACTTCCAAATAATAATCCCACAAGAAAGATTGATGCGATTACTGTCCATCCTATTATCCTTCTAATCATAATCATCTTTGGGTCTAATATCCCCATTCTTGAGAACATATAAACGAAAAAAGCAACATAAAAACCAATTCCTGCTATAGCAAGGGAAGTTATGGCAAAACCTAGACACTTTCTTGAATGTGTACCTACTCTTCCTTTCATAACTGGTTTTTGTTGAATCTCTGGAACGTC
>JBHLPZ010000170.1:0-5475 GCA_048885325.1 Candidatus Odinarchaeota archaeon | reverse complement strand
AAATTTAAATAAATGGTTTAATTTCTCTTCAAAAAGAATTAATTATAAAATGAATTAGGATAAAGGGATTGATGATGTGTCAATGGTGTATGAAACATGGTGCTGGTAAAAAATGGTACATGAATGCTTACAATTATTCTAATGAGCTCGCTGAAAAAGAAAATATGAAAGATTATTTGACCGAACAGTGGATGAATTTTGAACAAGTATTCATTAGGAGGATTATGGGATTTTCCTCTAAGAATTTAGGATATAAATTGAAAATGCCAATTATTGGGAGAATTCTACGTTGGCGAGCTGAAAATATGATTCATAATGAAAAGAAAAATAGAAACGCGATAAATGCAGATGGACATTTTGGCCAAGTTATACCCTTAGAAGATGCTAAAATAATTATGTCTGAATTATCTGCTGAACCAATAATTTGTAATTATTGTATGTGCCGTTGGATGCAGAGGAAAGAAAAAGAAGCAGTTTGTATTAACTTCGGTGTTTTATCAGAAGTTATTGAAAAACTTCCAAGATTTATTCCAAAAGAAAGAACGGTAAGGATTGATCGTGAAACAGCTATGGAAAAATTAGAGGAATTCAATAAGAAAGGTTATATTGCTACTGTGTGGTTTCAACCAGTTCCTTATATTAATGCTATTTGCTCTTGCGAAAGTCCTGAATGTGGAGCATTTACCTTAAGAACAAACTTCGATTTAATGGCGATGTATAAAGCAGAATATATCATACAATTAGATCAAGATAAATGCCAAGGTTGCAAATCTTGCGTTGCAATGTGCCAGCTAAATGCTATACGCTTTATTCCTTCAATGAATAGAGTTATTATAAATTATGATAAATGTTTTGGGTGTGGTGTTTGTCGACATGCATGTAAGTATGACGCTTTAACATTAATTCCAAGAGAAGAATACCCTGGATTTGATGGAAAATATTAGGTGGTAACATTGGGAAAAAAAATCAAGATAAAAATAGATTATTCCAAATGTGGTGAAAATGGAAAAATTGACCCGAGAGATTGTGGTTTATGTTTAAAGGTTTGCGATCCAGCTGTTTTTATAATGCATGAAACCATCGGAACTGAGAAAGAACAAGAAGATCCATATGATCCACAGGATTGGCGAATAACACCAATTTGGGGTTCACTATGTACTCGTTGTTTTAAATGTGTCGAAATATGCCCCGAAAAGGCCATTACAATAAAATTATAAAATATTAATTTATATTTTTTAATCTTTACTAACTTTATCCCTAATCAATATACTTTTTATCTAACTTTATATTACTAAAATGCAAAGGATTATTATGAATCAAATTAGTGAGAGAGTAGATACAATCTTAAGGTCTAACATTATTGTAGATACACTTAGTCATGGACCTATTTTATGGACAGATCCCTTTATTGAAATAGCTGATAAGATGATCAAAGCTGAAGTTAATCCATTTAAAATTGTACAAGTATTAATTACAGAGTTCTCAAAAACTGTAGTAAATGATGATAATTACTTCTCGGAGTTAATTAATGCTTGGAACAAGTCAGGAGTAAATTGTGTAAGTTGGACATTAGGACCTATTCATGAGAAACCATACTCTTTAGAAGGAGTACGACATAATCTTGCTTATATGAATTATATGCTTGAGAATAGAAGAGATTCTTTCCTCAAGATTTTGAAAGTAGAAGATATTGAAATTGCTAAAGAAGAAAGAAAAATCGGGATTATACTGAATTTACAAGATCTAGGATTTATTGGTACAGACTTAGAATTACTAGAATATTTCTTTTTAATGGGATTTAGAGTAATGCAGTTAACTTATAATAGTAAAAATACAATTGGAACGGGCTGTACAGCTAGAAGGGATAAAGGATTAACCGAATTTGGAATGCATGTAATAGAAAGATTAAATAAATTGAAAGTAATTATAGATATTTCCCATTGTGGACCTCAAACGTCTATGGATGCTGTTTTAACCTCTAAAACTCCAATAATTGCTTCTCATACACTAGCCGAAACTGTATATAAACATGATAGAGCAAAAAGTGACGAATTATTGCATGCCATTGCTGAAAACGGAGGTTATATTGGAGTTTTGACGGTACCAGGTTTTTTAACAAGTGAACCAAAAACAACTATTAGTAATTGGCTTGATCATATAGATTATATTATTAATCTTGTTGGGATAAATCATGTAGGAATTGGAACAGATTATTATGGATATTCATTACCTGACAATTTGGCTGCTAAAATTGGAGAATTCATTGATATGCTAGGATTCCGTCCTGAACATAAGGCAAATTTTTTAGATAAAATGGTAGATTTCGAAAAATATGATAAATTTCCAAATTTAATTAATGGGTTGATATCAAGAGGGTATAGCGATACAGAAATAGGTAAAATCGCTGGAGATAACTTTATTCAAGTATTTAAAAAAATTTGCGGTTAAAATTTATTTTATATTAACAACTTCAGCAGTATCATATAAGTAACTGAAATAATAGTTAGCTGCAGGCCCAAATGCTATATGGTCCGTAACAGCACCAAAATAACTGAGTTTCTTAAAGATTTTCTGAGTTAAGACGAGAAACGCATCTTCTCCCTCATCCATGATAACTGCAGTTCCAAACACTTGATCTCGGGTTCTAATTTCAGCAATTTCACCATATTTGGTGATTAATTCCTTGAATTTATTATCTTCAAAAGAGTGTTCCTCTACTAATATTCTTATGTCAGTGACTCCTCTAGCCCTTGCCTTTTTCATATCATTATGAAATACTTCCAAAAATTCATATTCAGGGGCAATTAAATAAATTGCGTTTTTAGCCATATTTATTAAAGCCAAACTTCGATTTATACATACATCTCTACCCCTATGTATATATAATGCGATTTTGATTGGAGCATCATGAGATTGATAAATAGGTGTAAGTGTATGGATTATTCTATTTGAAAAACCATCAAAACTATCATTATACTGTTTTTTAGCAATTACAAGTGCTTCATCAGGAGATTTGGCAAAATATCGAGACGGACGACTTTCCTCCTCTTTAATTATCCACATTTTCTCCTTTTCCAGCTGTGTAAGAATATTATATATACGTGAGTATGGCACTCCTGATGCTTCTGACAATTCCCTAGCATCCATTGGTCCTTTTACAATAAGAGTAAGATAGATTGCAATTTCATAATCTGTTAATCCTATATTGCGAAGCGCATCTTTAACGGCTTCTGGAATCTCTTTAGACATAATTTTCACCAGAAAAACATTTTTACAAAAATTTGTAATTTAAGAGGTTTTAAGCATTTAAAAGAATTTTGTTAATTAATAAATAATAAGAATTTATAATAGAATAAAAATACTCTTACTATTCTTATCAGTATTATATTTATGTACCCTTGCGGGGTAAGTCATCTTATGACTAAATTTTTTTCATAAGACTCATTCTTCACCATAATTTTAAATATTTTATATTTTGATGAAAAATCGAGAGACATTGTCATCCTCCTCCTCTAATATTATCAGTTAAGATGTTTATAGTTATAAAAATTATTGCTATAGTAAAGGCTGAAATTATTGCAATAGTTAGAATTGTAAGGAAAATTTTTTTCTTTCTTGGATCCTCTAATAATTTAATTGGCATATTTATAAATCAATATATGAGTTTTTTGGTTAAGTTTTTTATGAAAAAAAAAAAATACTATTTACTTCTTTTCTTAAAATTTCATCTTTTATACATTTTCTTATTCTTTAGGTAAGAATCCACTAACGATACCTAAAATTCCCCCTGCAAGTAATAAATAATTTCCTAGAGATACAGAAGCTCCAAATGCTGAAGGTCCAATTGCTAGATTTACAGGAAATCCTCCTAAAGATTCACTCGAAAATAGTGATATATAATCTATAAGATTTGGAGGCGCATTAAAAGGACCTGAGATAACAGCAATTGCTATAAGGATAGGCATTATTGCTCCGATAATTGAAAATACGCGATACTTTAATCCAAGTAATATTATAATTCCTGAAAATAAGAAGAATATAAGGCATCCTCCTACAATATAAATAGCGAAAGTAGGTACGCCCCAAACAGTAGCAATTGTTTCTGCATTTGCAAATGTATTCGGGAGGCTCATAATCACTCCTATACCATGACCGTAATAATCAGTACCTGCTATATCAACAACAAACCAAGCAAAAATATATGTTGCAACAAGAGTTAATATTCCACTTATAAGACATAAGATTTTCCTAATTTCCATTAATAAACCACCTAATTTAATAATAGGTTAAGAAAGATCAATAATATCATACTATATAAATATTATGTGAAATGCTTTTTAATGAAGTCTCTTCTACATTTTTCCGGATTTTTCCCCTTTTTTAAAACATAGTTTTCACACTTTCTATATACTTCAAGCATGTCA
Organism: Candidatus Odinarchaeota archaeon; assembly: GCA_048885325.1. GTDB lineage: Archaea > Asgardarchaeota > Lokiarchaeia > Sigyniarchaeales > SOKP01 > SOKP01. Next base: position 1,051 of record JBHLPZ010000170.1, on the reverse strand, counting down.
TCGTATAATTCTTTATATTCTGATAGGGGTTTTATAAGGTCACTCTTCTGGATTTCCAAAAAGTTATTAACTATAATTGACCAAGCTTTTTCTTTTTCAAGAGAATCATAATAGGATTTAATACTTCTTAGTGCAGCTCCTAATGCTGCAGAATTAGAAATTTCAAAAATCCGTATCTTTTTATTAAAAATATTGGCAGCTATTTGTAAAATTTCTCTATTTGCGGAAGCACCACCAGTTGCGTATATCTCTTCTGGTTTTTCATTAATCCATTCAGAATGGAGTCGCATAGAAAGAAATTGGGCTTCAATAATTGCTCTAACATTTCCTTCTAAATCATTTTCATCAAATCCAAAACGATATACTCTGGGTTCTAATACAAATGGAACTATTTCAGGAAAAAAGTAAGGGAGCATAATTTTTCCATAATTCCCTGATGGAGTTTGATTCAATATTTTTGAAAATTCTTTCCAAGTAAGATTAAAACTATTCTTTATTTTTTCTCTTGCCAAAGAACCATTTTTGTAGCAAATTAAACCCATATAATCTCCTGTTGGTGCCCCAAAAACATGACCCTCACCATTTAAATCAAAGTAGAGATCTTTCATGTAGCTAAAATAAGTATCACTTGTTCCTAAACTTATACTTACCTTTCCTTTCTCAGTAAGCCCTATACCGATTAAGCTGTTGGGATTGTCCCCCGACCAAGCAACTAATAATGTTTCAGGAGAAAAACCATATCGATTAACAAAATAAGAGGATATATTACCAATAATAATATAAGAATTACATAGAGAAGGTAATCTCTCCTTTAAGTTTGGAGCAGTAGCTTCTAACGCTCTTGGATCCCACTGTTTAGATTTTATATTCATTAAATTCATACCAGCACCGTCTCCATAATCTATTGGAGAATTTCTAGCTAACAGCAGTGAAGATAAGAAGGAACTTACAAGATGAATTTTTGACGTTTCAGCATAAGCATTTGGATCTTCTTGATAAAATTTTCTGATCTGTGGACCAGAAAATCTTTCGAAAGTATTTGAACCTGTGA
>JBHLPZ010000169.1:0-6855 GCA_048885325.1 Candidatus Odinarchaeota archaeon | reverse complement strand
GACATCATCGATAATTTCCACAACATCAGCCATTTTGGGGTAAAATTTCCCCGATCGTACAGTTTCGTCGCTTGTGAATAAAAGTCGAGAATCAGAATCATCGATTCTATCTTTTACTGCTTCTTTGGAAAATCCACCAAACACAATTGAATGAATTACTCCAATCCGGGCACACGCAAGCATGATTATAGCTAATTCGGGGATCATAGGAAGCCAAATTGTTACTCTATCACCTTTTTTCAAGCCAAGTTTTTTCATCCCATTAGCGACTCTGTTGACTTCCTTTAATAATTCATTGTAAGTGTATGTTTTATCTTGTCCGGGCTCATCTGCTTCCCATATAAGTGCTATTTTCTCTCCCTTTCCAGCTATAACATGTCTATCCAAACAGTTATAAGCTACGTTAAGCTTCCCGCCAACAAACCACTTTCCTGGAAATAGTTCGGTTTTCTCCCATACCTTATCGTATGTTTTAAACCAATCAAGTGATTTTGCTTGTTTGTCCCAGAAACCTTCCATATCTTCGATGGATTCTTGATAGAGTTCTTTGTATTCTTCAAATGACATTCCAGTTTTTGCGAATTTCTTGTTTAATTTAACCGGATTAAAAATACGTGTTTCAGTAAGTATGCTTTCCATTTTTTTGTCTTCTTCTGACATGCTTTTTCACATATTTATATTTTTCATTTAGTTGATATATTTAGATATTTTGATTGTATAAATTCATCAAAAATTTTAAAGCTTGTTTCCCAGTCTCATCCCACTTAAAGCTCGTGTTTTTCGTTGGATGAAAACTATTTAAGAGGAGAGTATTTGAGATTGCATTTAAACATTTTATCTATAAATCATATAAAATGTATTTCGAAGCATGGGATTTGATAATCTAATGGATTGAAAAACATATGAAATATAAATTTCAGTAAATATATTAAAAAAATTATATGTATAAAGAGATAAATTATTAAAATAACATACTTTGGATTAATAATTAGGTTAGATATCATTAAATTAAATTTATAAAAGTTAGAGGTTGAGTCATTTATGGAAGAACAAAAAATAATCGAAACAGAGAATCTTAGAAAGTATATTGAAAAGCTAAAAATAGATATTTATGGTATTGCTGACATGCATTTATTAAATGAAATGGAAACTGGACTTCCCACAGATTTAAAAAAATTCCTAAATATGTTTCCATATGCCATAGTATTGGGTGCCCAATATGGAAAGTTAGGGAAAAAAGCCTCAGGTGGCAGGACCGCATTATTTTTGGAAGAAACCGCGTTTTCTATAATGGAATATTTAGAAAGTAAAGGTTATAGGCAACTTATTATTCATACAGAGGATGAGTTTGATCCTATTAATCGGTTAGGATTTATGTCTCTTAAACTATTAGCAAAAACAGCAGGACTTGGCTGGCAAGGTAGGTCTCTATTAATTATTTCTCCAGAATTTGGACCTTTACATCGCTTAATTGCAATTTTAACAGACTTACCACTTCAAACTAATCAAGTACTTAAAAATGAATGTAGTACGTGCCGAAAATGTATTGAAGCATGTCCTCAGAGTGCACTCACTTTTGTTGCCTTCAATGATCATCCCAAATGTCGGGAGGATGTTTTAGATATTGAGACTTGTTTGGGAGATAATGGATGTATGGTATGTATTTTATCCTGTCCTTGGTTAAGAAAGTCTTAATTTTTGCAGTAAAAAGAAAGCAAGAGAAAATAAAAATGATTTAATTTTAAAAATTTTCAAGTTCATAGAACTCGATTTCTTAGAGCTCCTCTGTTTGTTGCTGCCATTCAATAGATGGTTTTAAACCTTAACCTTTTTAATGCTGAATATATTAGGAATAATATCTAATAAGATATAAATAAAGATGTTACAAAATTATGAAATGGATTGGATTTTCAAAATATGCTGAATTAGGAGATTACTCTTGAGTATCGAAATGCAGTTATCTGGTTTTCTCTTTCTGTTTATTATAATTACAAACCTTGCAAGTAGTATGTTTGGTTATAAAACAATCGGTGATTGGGACTCAGTCACTCAGCTACAAAAGATTAACAAGAATCCAACAAAATTTAGAATTAGCGTGGTGTTAATCCTCATAGAGCACTTTAGCATAATTTGTCTTGCTGTAACGTTGTTTATTGCTTTTAACCGGTATAATTTAATACTTGGAATTGTCTGGTGTATCTTTCGAATAGGAGAAGCCTTGATTCAAATTTATGATAAAAAAAATTACTGGGGACTTCTCAATATTGCATTAAAATACTCAGATACTAGTGGTACTAAAAAAGATACATTAATTGATTCAGGTCGTAATATTCTCAAAACAAAAGAGTTTAGATTCGCAATAGCACAGATCTTATTCTTCATTGGTACACTTGCATATTCAATCCTATTTGTTACCTATGGAGTTGTACCGATAATTATCGGATGGTTTGGAATTGTTGCTAGCGTTCTCTATGGTTTCGGTGATGTGATATTCCTTTTAAAATCTAACTTTAAAATTCTGTGGAACATAGGAGGTCTCTTGATTTTTCTTTTTGAAGTAGTTTTAGGAGGATGGCTATTACTCTTTTCACCTATATAAAAATAACCTCTTAGCAAAACTATTTCAATATAATTATTTTGTATCTAAACCTATAAAATTTTGAACTTTATTAACAAATTCCTCAATTTTCGGCTCCTGACCAGGTTCTGGAGGGCCAGACATTTTGCCTGTATCTTGTATTTTAAATTCAAGAAAATCAGTAAGAATCTCCTTTGCCACATTATTTTCTTTAACAATATCATCCATTTTAGCAAAAGAATTTTGCCAAGGCGACATATGTGTATAAAATGTTGCTGCTTTTGATATTGGAGAGTTCAACTTCTTACCTAACTTTTTAACAAAGCCCGTTATAGTTTTATCAGGTTTACCGAATGTTATCCTTGATCCAACTATTAATACATCTGGAGGATGATTAATGATATGTTCTGGTCTAATTCTTTTTACTTCATCAGTTTCAATATCATATCTATCTTTTAATTTTTTTGCAATATCCTTACATAATTTTTCGCAATTACCACTTTTCGAATGATAGATCATCCAAACATTTGTTATAGTCAATCACCTTTCAATTCTTTATTTTTTAATTTTAAAAATATTTATTTTTTATTTTTAAATATAGGGAATTTATATTATGATTTCATATTATTAAGGATTATATATACTTTTCATTGGCTTCTTTAAGACTCATCCTTCAAATTCAAAGAAATAAGAAGTAAAAATAATTGTTTTTTTAAAAACTAATTTAAATCATTTTATTTATAATTCAAAAAGAATATATGGATAAATATACAAATTATTACAATAGTAGATATTGCATTAATCAATTATTTAGTATTATCTCCTTAAAAATGAAAAAAATTGAATTGTCAGATTGGCGTGAAAAGTGGAAAGAAAAAGAAATAACAGCAAAAGAAGCAATAAATAAAATCATACCTGGCAATCGAGTATTTATTGATACTGCCTGTTCTGAGCCGCAAGCATTAATTTCAGAATTAATTAAACAATCGGATAAATTAATAGATACTGAAATTCTCCATTTCTTAACAATAGGTCCCGAAAAATATTTTAAAGATAAAGCAGAGGATCTTTTTAGACATAATGCATTCTTCATTGGAAAGACACTTCGTGAAGAAATTAATAAAGGACAAGCGGATTATACACCAATATATGCGAGTGAAATTCCCTCATTATTCATAACAGGTCGAAAGCATATTGATGTTGCTCTTATACAAGTATCTCCTCCAGATCCAAATGGTTTTTGTTCTTTAGGAATTAATGTAGATATTGCTAAGCCAATAGCTCAGTCATCTTATCTAAATATTGCTGAAATTAACCCCCAAATGCCACGTACTTTAGGAAACAGTTTTATTCATATGAAAGAAATAGATTATTTCGTATATAATGATTATCCATTATTAGAATTTCATTTTGAAGAGCCAGATGAGATTGCTGAAAGAATTGGAAACAATCTAGCGAATTTAGTAGAAAATAAGTCAACAATTCATGTTGGTTTTGGTGATTTACCTAATGCTACATTAAAGTTTTTAGGAGATAAGAAAGATTTGGGTATGCATTCACACTATATTACAGACAATATAATTCCTTTAATAGAAGATGGAATTTTAACTTGTCGAAAAAAGAATTTTCACCCCGAAAAAATTATTACTAGTTTTGCTTTAGGGACTCGAAAATTGTATAACTTTGTGGATAACAATCCCTATATTGAATTTTATCCTTCAGATTATGTATGCAATCCTAAGTATATTGGGATGAACAAGAAAATGGTTTCAATTAATTCTGCTAGACAAATTGATCTAACTGGTCAAGTAAATGCTGCTACAGAAGGATACAACTTCTATTCTGGTTTTGGAGAGACCATTGATTTTATGAGAGGATCAGCATTTTCTAAGGATGGTAAACCTATTATTATTATGCCCTCAACATCTAGAGATGGCGAAAGATCGCGAATTGTACCTCATTTAGATGAAGGCGCGGGAGTAATGTTATCACGCGGGGATGTTTATTATGTTGTAACTGAATGGGGTGTAGCATATCTTCATGGTAAATCGATTAGAGAAAGAATTCTTGAATTAATCTGTATAGCGCATCCGAAATTCCGCCAATCATTACTGGAGGAGGCAAAAAAATTGAATTATGTTTATTCTGATCAAATACTTGCCTGTGATGACAAAGGGCGGATTTGTCTTTATCCAATTGAATATGAAACTATTTATACAACAATTAATAACGAAAAGATAATAATTCGTCCTGTTAAAACTACTGATGAGCCTTTATTAAGAGAATTGTATTACTCATTAAGTGAGAGAGATAGATATTTAAGGTTCTTTGAATTGAAAAAAGAATTTACTCATTCTAAAACTCAATTTGAAGTAAATATTGATTATAACAATGTTTTTTCTATTGGAGCATTTACTGGTGAAATTGGAAAAGAAGAAATGATTGGAAATGCTACATATTACTTAAATCCCAAATTAAACATGGGAGAATATAGTTTCCTTGTGAGAGAAGATTATAGAGGGAAAGGGATAGGAGCTTATCTTTATCAACATATAATTATTATCGCAAAAGAAAAAGGATTAAAAGGGCTTTATGGAAATATACACATCCAAAATAAAAGTGCTGTCAGAATTATTCAAACAGGTGGATATACTAAAATAACACCTCCCGAGGCAGGAGAAAAAGAGTTATTTTATGAAGTTTTTTTTAGTAAGGAAAATTCAATGGAATGAATAATCATTATTTTTATTTTTCTTCCTTAATTATTAATTTTGGTTCTCTATGAGGTTTAAATACACAGACTATCATGTCCATACAAGGAATTGGAGTACAGATGTTGAAAAAGATGGCCCTATTTTTGAGGATTATATAAATATGGCTGAAATACATGAAATTAATGTGTGTTTTCTTGAACACTATGAGCTTCATTATGTAGAGAAAGATAAATTAAATCCATTTTATAATGGAGGAATTGATGATTATCTTGAAGAAATTGATCAATTGAAAGAAACATATGACTTTGTTTTGGGAGGGCTTGAAGTTGAATATTATGTGGATAGGGAAATAATTTTGATGGAATTTATGGATGATTATGAGAAAGAATTAGATTTTATTGCTGGTTCAATACATGAATGGATTCATCAATACCCAATAACCACGAGAGAGAGGTTAGAAGAGCTAGTTAAAAAAGTACCTATTAAGCAAATAATTGATGATTATTTTGAAGTGTATAAAAAAATGATTGAGTCGAAAATTTTTAAAAATGTATGTCATATAGATACAATATTTCGTTATATTAATTCGGATGACATTAAGCCAACTGAAGATTGTAATACTTCGGATGATAGAGTTTTAGAATTGGGGCGTACCTGTATAAAGAATAAAATTCAAATTGAATATAATTTATCAGGTACAAAATATCCAATAGGGAGAACCTTTCCTTCCAAAGGAGTTGTAATTAAACTATTAAATGAGGGAGCAACTTTTTTTGTTGGGTCTGATTCTCATTCATTAGACTATTTTACCAAACAAATTGGTAAAGTTAAAAAAGCATATAATTTAATCCATTCAATTCAAAAATTTAACATTTAATAGAGATCTGAGATGGAATCAAAAGAATTATTAAATCGTGTAAATGAATGGGATCAAAAAATTATTTTGAGGTATAATGGGATTGGGGGAAAACCATTCACCTATTTTTTAAGGATTGTATCATTTCTCGGCCGAGAGACAATCTGGTTTATTTTAATGGCATATTATTTATTCATTTGGTATGATCCTTACTTATTAGCGCATATTAGCATTACATTCTTGATTGGGATTGTTATAATTGCACCTATTAAAAAATTATTTGAAAGATCTCGTCCCTTTGAAACTTTAAAAAATTTAAATGTTCTTGAAAGGGAACCCACCTCAAGAAGCTTCCCTTCTTGGCATGTATATAATATTACATCACAAGGCTTGTTATTTGGATATTTATTGAATTCCTTAATTTTTACCATGCTATTTCTAATCATCTCTATAATTGTTGCTTTTTCAAGAATTCAACTAGGCGTTCATTATCCTAGCGATGTGATTGCTGGATTTTTTATTGGTATAATTGGATTTTTTTTATCCATATTTCTACTTTCGCCCCTTTTTCTCGAATTAATAAAATTTTTTGAGCAGTTAATAAATTATGAGATACAATACTATCGAATTAATTCATGGTTATATGAGAAAATTTGGTATATTTTCCTCTGTATTGGAATTTTCAGTTTAATAATTTTTATATCAAG
>JBHLPZ010000168.1:0-6855 GCA_048885325.1 Candidatus Odinarchaeota archaeon | reverse complement strand
AATAGAGGCTGCCAAGGCTACAGCTTGAGCATGATTTCCACTTGAATGTGTAATTACTCCACGTTCTCTTTCCTCTTTAGGAAGCACAGTCAATGCATTGAAAGCTCCTCGGAATTTAAACGCACCTACTCTTTGAAAATTTTCACACTTTAAATAGATTTGAGCATTAGTAAGAGAATTTAATGTTGTTGAAGTCATTACAGGTGTTTTAATAGCAAATGATTTTATCCTTCTAGCAGCATTCTGTATCCCTTGAAATGACATAATAAGTTAATTGATTTCAATTGCTATATTTAATTAAATAAATATTAATTTAGGAAACTTTAATTTATTTTTTATTTAAACTAATCTTTATATATTACTTCCTCAAATTATGTTTAAACCTATTTAATTACAAATTTGTGGTTATATCATGCCAACTTTTGGACATCTTTTTTATGGATTTGCTGTGGTATTACCTCTCTTGTATTTCACAAAAAATAAATTTAGCTATAAAGTTGCTATAATTTTCTTCGTAAACAATTTATGGGGACCAGATATCGTTAACCTTTTTTTTGTGACACCATTTCATTCAATTTTAGGTTTTCTTATATTGGCAATCCCTTATTCATTAGTTTGGACATATGCTTCTAGGTTTTCCTTAGTAAGGTCGGAGAAGGGGTTCCCCTTAAAATTTGAAGATAGTGGAATTAGAGAAGTAAATTGGAAAAATGCATATTGCGTTGTAGCTGCTGCTGGATTTTCTCATTTCTTTATTGACCAATTTTTCCATAATGAATTAGAAATGAACTTATGGTCTAGTATGTGGGGCGATATTCACATTCCCCATATAGATATTCTTGGTTGGACATGGGTTCCTCAACATACTCTTAGCCCACTTTACTTAGTTGGTGATGCTATAGTTATTTTCGTACTCCTACTATCGTTTTACTTTATAAGAAAAGGATTCAAAGATACGGCGAAATTATTTTTAATTGCTACTGGGTTATCTCTCGTATTAATGTTGATTTCGCCTTTAGTTTATTATGGTGAACGCGAATTTGCAGTATTGTTTGAGATTGCGCTATATATCTTTTTACCATTAATGTTAATCATGTATGTAGGTCGTAATGTACAAGATCATCCAATGGAGACTGCTGACGTGCCAAAAATCAACAGAAAGACTGCTTTGAGGATAGTATCATTAGTATCTTTAATCTTTGCTATATTTATAATACTTTATGCGCTATTAGCGATATTAATGGTAGATATAGTTGCTGGTTTATATACTGATACTCCTACTGCTGATGATATGTTCACGATAACAATAATGGGATACTATTATCTGACTGTTGCTGTTATACTTTTTATTGGTTCAATAGGAACACTCTTCAAAGTGAATTTTTGTCGATACATGGCTATTGCAGCTTCTTTTTATTTCATAGTGTTTGGATTCCCAATCGCAATTGGATTTTTCTTGTGTGAAAAAGAGATTAAAGCTATGTTTAAAAGAGAATAAATTCAAATTCTTTTTTTTTTTTATTATTAAAAAATTAGTATTTTTTTGGTGCTTCTTTTCTTTGGTCCTCAACTTTACCGTTAAGAATTGGATCTTTAGTTTGTTTCATCCAATTAAATAATCTATTTTTTAATTCTAGTATAATATCTTTATAATCCAAATGATCGATTAGATTTATTCTTTCATCAGGATCGTTTTTAAGATCGTAGAGCTCTTCACCTGGTCGAGGCTTATTAATTAATTCTAACATATATTTGCCTAAAGCATCTTGCTGTACATCCATCCCTATCTGATATAAATTTCTTGATTTTTCAAAATTGATTATGAATTTGAATTTTTCAGTTCTAATACTTCGAATAGGATCATATATTTCATGAAAAGTCTTTTCTGAATATATTTCTTCCCTAAATATGTCAATTTGACCCTTTAATAATGGGAAAAAACTCCATCCCTCAACTTTTAGCGGCACTTCAGCTCCTATTAAATCTAAAATTGTGGGGAGTAAATCGATATTACTAATCATTTGGTTATATAGAGTGTTTTGTTGAATAGTTTTTACGTTCGGCCACGACATCAATAAAAGGGTTTTTATTCCTGGGTCATATAGAGTACATTTTGCTCTAGGATAAGCTTCTCCGTGATCAGTTGTATAAATAAATAAAGTATTTTCCCTTAAATTAAGATCTTCTAATTGATTTATGATATTTCCAATACAGCTATCAACTCCCTGAATTGCGCCATAAAATTGAGATAAATCTTCTCTTACAATTTCATTATCAGGTAAATAAGGGGGAATAATAACACTTTCTGGATCTACGGGATCTCCCCATACTCCGAAAGGTCGATGCACTTGAGTAACTCCTAAACACACATAGAAAGGACTATCATCATTCTGATGTGATTTAAAAAATTCTTGATAGTTTTTATTCATTTTTTGACAATTATATAACATTTCTGGCCTTCGCTTGCTAATCGTATCATATCCTAAAGTATATGCATCAAAAGCTTCATGTTGAAATCCCAATAAATGAGTTGTATATCCATTTTCTTTTAGATACATCGGAAGGGTTTTATTTGTTTCTGGTAAAGTCCATCCCCTATCTACGAGTCCCATAAGGCCATTTTGATGGGGATATAATGAAGTTTGTATACTTCCTCTACTTGGACTACATTGAGGTGCGGTACAAAAGTAATTAGTAAATCTCACACCATTCTTAGCAAATTTGTCCAAATTAGGGGTTTTTAAAGAGTTTGGTGTTTGGGGTGAATCATAACAACCAAGATATTGCCCTTGGTCATGAGTTATAAATAAAATAATATTAGGATTTTCACTCACAATGATTTATTAAATAATTTGTGAAATATAAAGTAAATTCTCCATATTTTTACAAAATATTCGTGAAACCGGTCTTTCACGAAAGATTTTATAAACTAAAAATTTAATTATTAACAAATTTAATTCAGATTTATTACTTTAATAATGAAATATATAACCAAGTTATGCGAAATAAGGAAAAAAAAATTCCAGAGAAAAGTAAAGTCTTTATCGAATTTATAATTTATTTAATATTCGCTTTAGGACCACTAACTGGAAACGTTATTTTGGTATTATATAGAATACTTTCAATAGAATTTAGTGTAAATCCGAATGATATACTAATAGCGATTCCATCGTTTATGTTTCCATTTGCCATTACTCAATTATTTTCAGGAGCTATTTCTGACATTAAAGGGCGTATAAAAGTAATATTAATTGGTTTATTTACTTTTGGAATAGGAATGACCATTGCAGCTATTTCATTTTCCCTGACTATGTATCTTATTGCTAATATACTAGGTGGAATTGGTTTTGGATTCGTAAATCCTGTTTTGATTGCTTTATTAACAGATCTCTCATCTGGACCTAATATTCCAAAAAAGATGGGATATCTAGGGGCAGTAGCTAATTTAGGCGTAGGGTTTGGTCCAATTTTAGCAGGGCAATTAGTAATTTTTAGTTGGAGATATCTATATCTTATTTTTATGCTAATTACCGCTTTTGCATTTGTTACTTTATTAATTCTAAGAAAAACTCCATTAAAGTCCAATCAAAAAACAACAATAAGTCTCTTTTTTAAGCAAATTTCAGAAGAAATTCGCCGTAAAGTTGTAATCTTAATGATTTTTTCAGCATTTCTAATAACTCAAACTTATTTAGCTATTATAACTTGGACTTCAAGAGAACTTAATCATTTAATTCCAGAAAGTCTTGCAGGAATAGTTATAGGTTCAGCAGGAATCACTGGAGCGGTTGCAGGAGTATTAATTGGAAAGATAATCAAGACCAAAGGAGTAAAGACTGCAATCATAGCAGGATTGATCTCGTTATATTTGAGTATTCTTGTTTTATTAGTGGTGGATAATGTTGAGCTTCTTTTCTTTACAACGATAGGGTTAATATTAACTGGAGCCGCCGGGGGTATATTTATACCCTCGATGATGTATTATAGTCAAGTATTATCTAAGGAACGCCGTGGAGCTTTAGCAGGGTTATTAACAGCAGGACAGTTTATAGGAATTGCTCTTGGGCCTATAATATATATTTGGTTTTACATTCATGGAGGAATTCACGAAGTATATTTTATGGTTTTAATTGTCTCTTTTCCTCTTGTCTTAATAATAGTATTTCTATATATTTTCGCTAAAAAAAGTTGATCTTTATGCAGTAAATTATATATATGAGTTTTCAAAGAAAATTTTTAAGATCAAAAAAAGAGTTACTTAATAATAAAAGACTCCATCTCTTTATCTGTCTATTGCTCAACTACTGCCTTCTCTAAGAAATATGGATCAATTATAGCTGAGATCTGCTTAAAATCATAATGTCTAGGAGTAATTGCTTTTAATCTGCAAGTTGCGGAGCATTTTCCACATCCTTTACAGATAGCAGGATTAATATGCGCTTTTTTCGTAGGGATGCTGACATCTTCATATTCTTGTTTGAGATCAGTCAATGAGATAGCTTTAAATTGGCATACTTCAGCGCATCTTCCACAACCATTACATTTTTCTACATTAACTTTCATATCTTTAAAGAAACATTCAATTGATAACAGAAATGAAAGTAATTCTAATTTTGTAGCAGAAATCTTTTCCAAACTTAAAAATCTACTTCCTCTCCCTGCTGCACCATTTGCTTCTGAAATGCAGTCTTGGATATTTTTCGGCCACTGAGCACACCCACATACAAATACTCCATGCCCTGTAAAATCTAAAGGTCTTAATTTCGTATGTGCTTCAATGAAAAATCCATTTTCGTCAAGCGGGATATCAAGCATTTCTGACAAAATATCTAAATCATTAGGAGGTATTATGGGAGTTGCCAATATAATTAAATCGGAATTAAATTCAATAAGTTCATTTGGGTTAGTCTCATCTCGCAGTTTAATTAAATATTTTTCAGGATTTTGCCCCACTTGAATAATTTCAGGGATATTTTCTAGATCATACCTTAGATAATCGGCGATATTTTTTCTTTCACTAAATATATCTTCAAGTTCTTTTTTAGCCATATGAAGGTCTCTGAATAGAACATGTATTTTAACTTTTGGATTAATTTCTTTTAAGATATTGATATTTTTTATTGCATTACTACAACATACATTTGAACAGTATGAAAATCCTTCCTTTTGTCTTGCTTTTACACACAAGATGATTGTAATGTGCTTTATTTTATTAAGCCAAGAAATATTCTTACTCTTTAATTTTTTTTCCAATTCTAAAAGTGTTAAAACTTGTTCATTATCTTTATTGTATTGAAAAAGTCCAATTGGCTTAAATTCTTGACCCCCTGTAGCGATTATTATAATTCCAACATTTATTTCATGGATTTTATTATTTATATCTGAAAATTTTACCTTGTAATTTCCAATTGACCCTGTAATGTTTTCAATTTTAGAATTTAGAAAGATATTAATGTTTGTATTTTTTCTGACTTCTTCTTCAAGATTAAAAATAAAATCTGAACCAGTTTGCTTCGTAGGGTATAATACGTTAATGTTATTAACGATACCTCCTAATTGATTCTCTTTTTCTAAAAGATTTGTTTCAAATCCTTGTTTTCCTAGATTTAATGCCGCAGTCATTCCAGAGACTCCACCACCAATTACTAATGCTCTTGGAGTAATGGAAATTACATCTTCTTCTGGTAATATATTGATTTCCCTTTCTTTTATTTGTGAATATCTTACTGGCGTTAATAATGCTGCAATTTCACCTGCAATTCCACTAGCATTAGCTACAGTTTCAGATATGTTCATTGGGCTCTGATTAAAACCACATAAATAGACGCCTTCCTTTGTGGATAAGGACTTATTAAAGTATGATTGTGATTTAAAAAAATTATATTGATCTAATTCAATTCCTAAGATTTTAGCTAATTTTTCAGCTCCTTTTGAAGGTACTAAAGGTGCTGCTAGAACTACTAAATCTGCTTTATAAATTTCATCCTTTCCAGATTTCATATCTTTATAATTTATTATTAAATCATCTGATCCTGGTACTTCTTCAATAGCATGTATTTTGCTATTGATATACTTAATGCCAAGCTCATCTTGAGCATTTTTTGTATATTCATAAAAATCACGACCAAACACTCGTATGTTATGTCTAAATACAGTGATTTGTGTATTCTCAGTGTATTCTTTTGTTAAAATCGCATTTTTTGCAGTATACATACAACACACGCGAGAACAATAAGGAATATGATCCTCCAAATACCCAGAGCCAGCACATTGAATGAAGGCAATCTTTTTAGGCTCTGTTTCATCACTCGGTCGTAAGATTTCCATACCAAATGGACCTGTTGGACAGAGTATTCTTTCATATTCTAGAGCATTAACAACATTCTTATACTGATATCCCCATTTCGTATGTAATTCGTTACCAAGCATATCAAATCCAGTGGCAACTACGATTGCTCCTACATTAACTTCTATCTCCTGCGATTTTTGATTAAAATTGATTGCTTCACCTTTACATACTTTTTGGCATACTCCACATACATTTCTACTTATATAAAGGCATAATTCAGGATCTATTACGTATACTGGAGGAGTTGCTTGAGGAAATGGCATATATATTGATTTTCTTTTGCCTAGGTTCATATCAAAAAGATTGGGAGTCTCTATTTTTGGACATTTTGCAGCACAATCACCACATCCTTTACATTTAGATTCGTCAACATATCTGGGATGTTTTAAGACAGAAACTCTAAAATTTCCGGCAGTTCCAGAAACATGTTGCACTTCAGATAAAGTAAATAGCTCTATATTGGGATTTCTATAAATTGCAACCATTTTGGGTGAGAGCATACATAA
>JBHLPZ010000167.1:4242-6878 GCA_048885325.1 Candidatus Odinarchaeota archaeon | reverse complement strand
TTGGATAACATGAATTTCACTAAAAGATACTATGAAGCAATTGATATAATAAATAGACTATCCGCTCTAAATTTTCCAAACAGGTTTTTAATAAAAAGTAATAAGGAATTACCCCAATCTAATATGTCTATAAGTTCTTCAATGCTTGAGCTTCCCGGAGTCACAGCACAAATTACCTCCTCTTTTATAACATTATTGGATGCCTTAAAATTAGATGCACTAGATAATAAAGATATAATCGTAAAGTTATTCGAAGATTTAAAAATAAATCTAAATAGATTCCCTGGTTTAGAGTTTATTCAAATTAAATTCGAAAATCTTTATAAATATGTTTTAGATAATTATCAAAAGTTTTCTAAAAATAAGGCATTTAGAGATTTAATAGGGGATGATCTTTACAAATTATATCATGAATTTCAAAATAAATTGAATTTGAAAGTGTAAATAATAAAATTAATTAACTTGTTATAATTTTATATCATATTAATTTAAAAGTCAGATCTCAATAATAAGAAACGAAAGGGAGCTTAATTGCCACGACCAGGATTAAGATCGAAAGCACAAGCAAGGAAAAAATTAAAAACTCCAGGCAATCGGAATACAACCCATTACTGGAGAAAAAAACCCAGTAAAGCTCACTGTGCAATTTGTAAAAAACCTCTTCAATCAATTCCGAGATTAAGACCCTTTGAAATGAAAAAAACGAATCTAACGTCTAGAAGAGCTAATAGAATAGAAAGTGGACGATATTGCGCTAAATGTTTACAAATTTTAATTAAAGATGCAATTTGGTATTCATAAGCTTCTTTTTAAAAAGTATTGTTTCTTTTTAATTTTAATTCTTAATTCACATTTTAAAAGGTTATTTGATGTGATTCTTACAATTTCAGGATTTCATGGAACAGGGAAATCTACAATTGGGAAATTAATTGCTAAATCTCTTGGAATTACCTATTATTCTACTGGTGAAGCATTTCGAGAACTCGCAAAAGAGAAAGAAATGACACTAGCAGAATTTACTGAATATGTTGAGAATCACCCCGAAGTAGATATTGAATTAGATGAAAAAATCATAGAGATAGCAAAAAAGGATAATATTTTAATAGATAGCCAGCTTAGTGGATTCCTTCTTAAAGATGTAGCCGATTATAAAATACATTTAGTGTGCCCAATTGATATAAGGGTTAAAAGAATGGCAGGAAGAGACCAGGCTTCTTATAAAATAAAACTAAAAGAAACTACATTAAGAGAAAAGTCAGAATTAGAACGTTTCAAGAAGCTATATAATATTGATTTAAATAATATTAAGGAAGTAAATGAAACTTTTGATTTGATCATAAATACAGAAAATCTAACTATAGAAGAAGTTTTAAAATTAATACTTTTAAAATTGAAAGAACACTTTTAAACCTTAAATTACACAAATCAAAAAAGATTTATTTTTAGCATAATTTCTTAATTTACAAATGAATGTTTATCTTTACTGAAGTCTAAATTCAGTATTGATAAATGAATTAAAAATAATTTGGTGACGAATTATATGAGTGTTTACGATATTGGAAGAGTTTGTGTAAAAACTACGGGAAGAGAAGCGGGAAATTACTGTGTTGTAGTGGATGTCATTGATAAAAATTACGTTATTATTGATGGTTTGAAAATTCGAAGAAGAAGAGTTAATTATAAGCATATAGAACCTTTAACTGAGCTGGTTGAAATTAAAAAAGGTGCTAAACATGAAGAGGTCGAAGTTGCCATTAAAAAAGCTAAATTAGAAAAAAAAATGAAAGAGATTGTTCAAATTCCTAAATAACAAATCATTCTTAAATTTACTAAATACATTCAATTTATTGCAAGCGTAGCGTAGCCTGGTAACGCGCTGGCTTGGAGAGAAAAAACTAAATTCTACCCCCATTTAGCCAGTGTGGGCAACCACTCGGGGGTTCAAATCCCTCCGCTTGCGCTTTTTATTTATCATTTTTCTCCCTTAATCAGAATCTAAACATCAGGAAATTCCAGAGACTTTCCTCTGCCGCCTCCCATCATCTGACCCATTCCACCAGAAGCTTGAGTCTGCAACTTGAAAATTCTCTGTATTAAAGTATTTATGCCAAGACTACAAAGAAAATACCAGGCAGTAAAACCGATCCATCCATGGAATGGTTCAATTTTAATTGCTATACCATAAAAAAACTTTGACCATGGTACTACATCCCCTGTACTAGCTGATAATATACCACCTATTAATGGAACATCCCATGCATTCATGGCGGTTAACGCGACTGGTCTTGCACCAAAAAATGTGTTTACAATCCCAAAAATTATAATCATAGGTAAAAACGTGATACATGTTGGTTTCAGTCTCTGTAATGCCATTCTCTGCTGACTCTGTTTAAACATTTCATCTTTGCGTTCCCACCTCTTCCGGGCTTTTCTATATCGTTCAGAATCCACTTCTGCAAGAGCTATAATCTTTTCTTTTTCTTCATTATGAGCTTTCATTTGCACTTGTTTTCTATTTATTTCATCCGTATCGACTAGCCATTTGGTTAATCCCATACTTATTAAAGCTGTGGTAGTAGCAAGGATCAATACAGCTATCATTGCACCAGGTGGTGTTCCTAACCAATCTAAAAATG
>JBHLPZ010000167.1:0-4142 GCA_048885325.1 Candidatus Odinarchaeota archaeon | reverse complement strand
TTAGCAACATAATTAATTTAAAATATTAACATTATTATTTTAAATTTTTTAAATTGAATTAAATTTAAGTATTCTTAATCTAATCCAAGAAAGCTACGCATTCCAGGGTATTGCATCGCAGCCGCCTCCTTGGCTATCGCCTCGCTATATTGGTGCACTATACCTATTGCTATTAGAAGCCCAGTACCAGACGTTAATGCACCCAACGAATCTGCGAAAAAGCTCATACCAGCTACTACAATTCCATTTATAATCACTAATGTAGGAATATATCTCTTTAAAATTCTTTCAACTATTCTTTCTGAGCTCCTAAAACCAGGTACCTGCATACCTGAATCGATAATTTGTCCTGCTATATCACGAGGAGCTAATCCTGAGACTTCTACCCATAGACGGCCGAGCATTATACATAGGAAAATGAATATGACTAAATATATAACTGCTCTTAAAGGGTCATCTATAAACGCCTCAATTCCTTGAGGAGGAGAAAGATAATATAACAATCCACCGGTTGGAATTAAGTAATTACCTTGGGCACTAGGAGAAGATTCCTCGAAAGTACCCAAAAGATTTAACCAAAAATCAGTACTAGGATTACGCAACCCAGAGTCTGGGCCAGCAATTAACTGCCCAAAAAATAAAAAGTTCGCGTATAATGCATTTACTAATATTACGGGAATATTAGATACATATAACAACTTCATTGGATATTTACCTTTAAAACCTCGATAGCCTCTGTAAGTTAGCGGTATCTCCACCCTGGTTGATTCAAGCCAAATAACAATGACAAATATAATTAATGTTGTAATTCCTCCTAACATTGAAGGCAATCGTCCTTCTCTATAAAATAAAGAACCAATATTTAAATCTGGATTAGTAATAGACTCAAATAATGCGACAACAATCCCTCTTGCTCCATTTGCTGTGTTTAACCCAATAAAACTGAAACAATTCCAGAATATTTGTCCAGCGACTCCTGCAGCTATGAATAAAGAAACTCCGCTTCCTAAACCCCATCCTTTTTGTAATAATTCATCTAATAATATAATAACAACACCAGCGAATAATAACTGCAGAAATAAAAACGCTTGGGTTGCAAGCGTTAAACTTTTTCCAAAAGCTCCACCCCATATATAGGCTAATGCATTAAATACTGTTAAAATCATAGCCATTACTTTTTGCGAACCGCTGAACATTGCTCTATCATATGGATCACTCATATCTACGTTAATAATCTTTGAACCTAATAGTAATTGCATTACAAGTCCCGCGGTTACTATTGGACCTATTCCTAATTCTGTTAAAGTTCCTCTTTTACTTGCTAAAATAACTCTTAACCAATAATAATAGTCGGTAGTTTCTTCAAGTTTCACGCCATATAAAGGAATATTGGAGAGAATAAGGTAAATAACAAGAACTACTGCCGTCCAAATTATTTTTTCCTTGAAACTTACCTCTCTTTGGGGCTGTTTTAGCTCAGGCATTACCCGTACAAATGGAGAGAAAAATTTAAGAAATTTACCTGTCATAGGTCATCAGCATTCTTCGATTATTAAAGAATCCAATTTATCTTTAAATTTAACTTTCATATTTTATGAATGTAAATAATAAAAAATTAAATTTTAAAAAAAGTTTTTGATTCAAAAGTGAATTTTATAAGCCTATTTCTATTTGAAATAATTGAATCAATACAATACTTTTCATTTGAATAATATAAAAAATAAATTAAAAAAAAGTTAGCTATTTTATTAAATCTTAAAACAGTGAACCAATACCTGTGGGCTCTTCTTCTTCGGGTTCTTCTTCTTTTTTCTTCTCTTCTTTCTTTTTTTCGGTTTTTCCTCCAGCAGGAGCAGCCATTACTGGCATAGCACCAGCAGATTTTATAATCTCATCAATCTTTGTCCCTTTTAATCCAGCAATAAGTTTAGCGATCTCTGTTTTATCAACATCTACGCCTGCGGCGGTTAAAATTTTTTCTATATTTGCTTCTGTAATTTTTTTATCTGCTTTATGTAATAACAACGCAGCATAAATACTTTCCATAATATCTTACCTCTTTTTTATACTAATTTAAATTTAGATTTTAATTTTTATTTTAAAAAATTATTATTAATTATCCAAATAAACCTCCAATACCTACGCCTTCATCTTCTTCCTCTTCTTCAATTTCTTCCTCAACTTTTGTATCTTGTTCTGCAGTGGTTTGAATTCCCTCACCAAAAATTACTGCATTTAAGATATTGGCCTCAGATACGGCTTTATGTATATAATCACTTGTCAATTCATCAAAATAAATTGGTATTTCAAAAAGAATTGCTAGTGCTTCTCTATGACCTATAATTAGATTTTGTTTAATTTGTTCTGTATCAACGTATAATATTTCTCGGGGTATTATTTCTCCATTACTCCATGCATAATGAATTTTAATTAAAGATTCAATAGGTTTAATCCCTAATTTCTTTAGCACTGCTGCTTGCTTAACATCGACTATATCTCCCGCTTTGTGTGTTCTTGTATCGTCTCTTATCCAGATTGTATCATTCTGTATTCTTGTAGGTAATTTTAGGGTCATATTTAATTCTGAGATAACCTGACCAGTAGGTAATCCTGTATCACCTGCTGGAACCCATATATCTACTGGAGTGATTTCCTCTGGTTTTGCAGGTACCATCCATTCATTTTCATTAAAAATCTGCTTTAGGTTAAAAATATCCATATTTGTAAAACATAACGCTGATTGTCCTGGAATGTTTGCTGCAAATTCTTCTAAATTTGCTTGATTTGATTCAGCTTTATATTGTTTAATTGCTTTTAATTGTAGATTTTTTTTCGACATTCGAATAATTGCTTTTCCTCTAAGAATCTTTCGAGTCTCTTGGATTTGTTTATCATTTAGGCGTGCTACATCTATTACAACAATATTTTTATAATCTTTAAATAAATCAACTAAATGGTTTATTTCGTCTATTTTCCACTTTGGAATTTCTTTTTTTCCAATCACTTTTTTACACCTCTATAGACTTTAGATATTGCTCATCAATTTTCACAGGACGGCCCATTGTAGTTTTAAGAAACATAGATTTAATATTATTATATTTATGAGGCATTTGATCGGCGACATAATCAACAACAGTTTTTAAATTCTCAAGAACCTTTTCTTTTTCCATAGATTTCTTTCCAATTTTGACTTGTACTTGTGGATTCTTCTTTAATTGAATTCTAATAATTTTTAAGTATCTATCAATGGCAGTTTTTAGATCTTCTGTAGTTGATATTACTCCATATCCACTAGGAAAAGGTTTTGGCATTTTACCAATTGGACCTAAAAATCTAGCAAGATATCGAGCTAGATTTGGCATCAACTTATCTTCTACGATAAAAAAGTCATATCTCTTGACAAATTTTTTCTTATATTTTTTCTCTTCATTATTTAAACTTACTAAACCATCTTGATCGAGAGTATCCAACCCTAACTTTTTTGCTTCTAAGAGAATTTCATCAGATGCTATAACACATACCTTTGGCTTTTCTAAATTTACAATATTATTAGGCAAAACGATTTCTTTGTCAATTCTTTGTTTAGGATCATTTAGATTCAGATCCTTCAGATTGATTATGCAATCTATGCTTTCATCAAACTTTCTAGCCTTATCTTTGAAACCTTCTTTCTTAAAAACTGAAAACCCGATAGCAGCGTTTAAAGATTTTCGTAATAATTTATCATCTAATTTCATGTATTAAATCTCCTCCTTAATTTTGTCATTATATTCTCCATCTTCAATTCTTTTTTGAATAACTCTTGGATCCTCTCCTTCAACGGTAGCACCTATAGATAACGCAGTACCTAACACTGTTTTCACGGCAGTTTTAAACGTTTTATCCAAAAAAATATCTCTTTTAGCACTAGCAACTGTTTTAACCTGCTCTATTGTTAAATTTCCGATCTTGTTCTCTGTAGATGAGGAACTACCCTTCTCAACGCCTAATTCTTTTAGAAGAAGAGATGCGGTACTTGGAGTCTCAACAAAAATTTCAAACTGCTTTGTTTCTGGATCGCATTCTATCCTAACTGGAACGGTTAGCCCCTTGAAAATCATCGTTTTATCATTAACCGCATCGACAACATCCTTTATATTAAT
>JBHLPZ010000166.1:0-7142 GCA_048885325.1 Candidatus Odinarchaeota archaeon | reverse complement strand
CTCGGTATTCTTCAGGTTGAAATATGCGATACCTAAATTATACCATGCTCTATAATCATCAGGATGAAGCTCTATGATCTTTTTAAAACATTCAGCAGCTTTCTCATAGTCAAGCACCCATTCATCATTAAGATACCCACCATAATCAAATAAAACTTCGGTGAGAACCTTTTTAACATTCTCAGAATTAGGATTTCTTTCTAAAAGATCTTCTAAAATTTTTAGAGCGTTTTTAAATTTCTCCTTTTTTTTCAACTCAATCGCTTTATTTATAAGATCTTTTTGTTGAGACACGATGATTTTTCAAGTAATAGAGTTATTTAAATTCTAATAATGAAGAAATATCTATTAATTATATCATTATTATTTACTCAAAAATGATAATTAAAGTAGAAAAATGATAATTAAAGTAGTCTACAAACGATTTAATACATATTATTTGGTTAAATTATCGAAATATTTAAATATAAAACTATTACATTATGACTTACACAAGAAATCAATGAAAAATACTTTAATTAGAAAGGTGAAATGAAAATGCCCGTTTATAAAAGTATACAGCTTGTTGGAACTAGTGATAAGAATTGGGCTGATGCAGTAAGTAATTGTTATCAAGAAGCAAAGAAATCCCTACGGGGTATACGAAATATCCAAATTATAGAAAGCGATGTAAAGGTAAAAGAAGATCAAGATAAATTGATATATCGTGTACGAGTGCAAGTAAATTTTCAGATCGAGCGATAAAGCAATTTGTTATGAAATTATATTTAAAATTTTTTTTTCTCTTTATTTACTAATTTATGAGTTTTCGCGACTCATGCTTTTTTAAGAATATAATTTTAAATATATAGGTTCTTAAAAAATTAATAATTAAAATGAATTTAATTAAATTGATATGCAAATCCTTGAAGTTTATGGCAGATATATAATAGGTGGCTTTATAATTTTAACGATCATAATTATCTGCTGTATTATTAATAACCGTTTAATTAAAAAATGAGAGTAATTAATCGGGGAATTTGCACATACTTCTATATTTTATTTTCATACCAAATATGTTCAGACTTTTTTGCTCCGATCTTTAGGAGAACACTTCTTAAAGCTCCATCAGAATCAGGGCAGAAAATAAACACTTTATCATGTTTGAGAGTTTTCTTAATATATAATTGAAGTTCACGGATAATCATTTCTTCTATACCTTTTTTATAGGAATCTTCTTTTCTAGTTAAAATTTGGTGAATTATTGCCCTTTCATTTCCTAAATAATCTAAAAAGGAGGTATATGTACCCCAACCAACAATTTTGCCATTTTCTTTGGCAATAATCATTGAATTTCTATATTGAAGATCAAGAGTTCTTCTATTTAACTCACTCTCAAATTTTTGCCAATGTGAATAGAAATATGATTTATTTTCAATAAAATCTTCAAAAATTTCCTTAAGTTCATCTTTATCTAATCGGGGGTCATACCTATCGATAACAATCATAAAATTTCACTTAAAAATCCTAATATAATATAATTAGTTTAATGATTAATGGTTTTATAAGATAATTTTTCTTTAATAAAAATTCTTTTTTATAATTTAAACTATTATAATCTAATAAGTTATGAAGCAAAAAAATAAAGAAAAAATATCAATTCCTTTTCAAAAATTAAGAGAGGGAGTAATTCTTCCTAAAGCATCGAAACCTGGAGATGCTGGTGCTGATGCTCGAATTTTATGTTTTAAAAAAATAATTAAAAATGGCGATAAAAAAGAATTACTCGATATTAAGACTGATTCTTATACCTTAAAACCATTAGAAAGGATAGCATGTCCTTTAGGTTTCGCAACTGCTATCCCAGAAGGATATTACTTTAAAGTCGTCCCACGAAGTGGATTAGCTTTATGGGAAGGAATTTCTATTGTTAATAGTCCTGGAACAATAGATTCTGGCTATAGGAATGAGTGGATGGCAATAGTGGTTAATTTATCAAATAAAGATGTTATTTTGAAAAAAGGAGATAGAATTTGTCAAATAATTTTGGGAAAAATGCATGAATACGAAATTACCAATGTAGATAAATTACCAGATTCACAACGGGGATTAGGAGGATTTGGTTCTACTGGCAAATCATAATAATAGTGAAAAATTATATGAACTCTAAGAAAATAAGAGAAACTCAAATTGAATATGGTTCTGTCCAACATATTATGTTAGGTCCATTATGGGTGCGTGCTACATATACGCAGAAGTACCCAGAATTGCTGGATGATAAAAAAGCTGTTGAGATTTATTATAAGGTTAAAACTGGAAAGATAGTTTTATTGGGTTTTACTGATTAAATCTTTTTTAAGTTAATTATTATTCTTAAATTTCGTTGGAATTCAAGTTTTAAAAAAATTCAAATTTTTTGCTTTATTTTTTTTATTATTAGTTTCTATACATTTTCATATTTATTCATATAGGTCTAAGATTTGTCTAAAAATAGCAAAAAGTTGCCATATATAGATCATTTTTTATATAAGATCTTAAATCCTAGGACAATTGCTATATTTGGAGCAAATAATAACTTATTAACTACAATGGGTTCTATGCAGCTCAGAAATATACGTTCTGGAAGAGGTTTAGATGGTAATATTTATCCTATACATCCTCGATTAGAAAAAGTTCAAGGGTATAAAGCATATAAATCAGTATTAGATTTACCTATTGTTCCAGATATGGCTTTCTTAATATTACCAACCAGTGTAGTCCCTAAAGTTATGGAAGAATGTGGAAAAAAAGGAATTAAAAATCTTCTCATAACCTCAGGTGGTTTTAGAGAGAGTGGTACTAATGGAATTAAATTATCAGAGAGAATAAATGAGATTGCTATAAAATATGATATAAGATTTATTGGTCCTAATTGTTTGGGCATTTATAATGGTTGGTATGGATACCCTGAAAAAGAAAATGCATATTTTAATACATTTTGGCCCTATGCCATTCCTCAAAGGGGAAATGTTTCAATAGTAAGCCAATCTGGTACGATTGCAGCCCAAATTTTTTGGCATGCCAAAGAAATGGGTGTTAAAATTAGTAAATCAATCTCAGTTGGAAATGAAAGAAATATTGATATGGTGGATTGCCTAGATTATTTGAAAAGCGATCCACAAACGGATGTAATAGGTATATATATCGAAGAAATAAAAAGAGGAAAAGAATTCATTCAATTAACTAAAAGTATTACTCCAAATAAGCCAATAATCGCAATATATGCTGGAGGTACTGAAGCTGCGATAAGATCTATAATGAGTCATACGGGATCAATCGGGGGAAGCCAAAAAATATATAATTCAGTTTTTAAAGAAACTGGAATAATTTCAACTGATTTAATAATGGATTTTCTTTATTACTTAAGAACTTTCTCTTTTGCTAATAGTTATAATGTGTTTCCAAAAGGTAAAAGAGTAGCAATTGTCACTGATTCAGGAGGTAGCGGTAGTATGATGGCTAAAACGGCAGAAATATATGGATTAAATGTGCCTGAATTCTCAAATAGTCTTAAAGAAGAAATTTCAGAATTAATACCCCCCACCGCAAGTGCTAATAATCCTATAGATGTGACTTTTGATATAAATTTTATAAATTTATTCTATAAATTTCCAAAAATTCTGATGAAATCTGGAGAGATAGATAGCATAATTGTTTATGGAGTTTTTGATTTTAACGATGTAATGGATACTATGGAAAAATCTGGGATGAATATTAATGAAAAA
Source organism: Candidatus Odinarchaeota archaeon (assembly GCA_048885325.1). Classification (GTDB taxonomy): domain Archaea; phylum Asgardarchaeota; class Lokiarchaeia; order Sigyniarchaeales; family SOKP01; genus SOKP01. The sequence goes on along the minus strand of JBHLPZ010000166.1, from coordinate 3,399 downwards.
ATGAGAAGTATAAATGTTATGGTTGACAATGCCGTATTAAAACCAATGAAACGTCTAATGAAAAAATATTCCGTCCCAGTTTTTTATGCAGGACCTTTTCCTTACAAATATTCATGGTTTCAAAAATTTATCTTTTATGATGTTCCTATATTTGAATTATGGGATCATCCCACAAAATGCCTTTCAATTCTAACTAAGTATTCAGATTATCGTTTAAAAGCCACAAATCCTAAATAAAAAAATCTTAATAAAGTTAGCCTTGCTAAAAATTCAAATTAACCTAATAATTTTTCAAATCAATATTAGTTATTTTTTAATTTTATAGAAATTGACAGACATTAATGAAAATCCGTTAAAGGACCATTTTTTAAATCCATTTCTCAATCCAAAAAGTATCTGTGTGTTTGGAGCTAATAATGAATTTCTATCCACAATGGGTGCAATGCAACTTAGAAATATTATCTTTGGAGGTTTTCCAAGAAATAAAATTTTTCCTATACATCTAAGACTAGAAGAGATTCAAGGTTTAAAGGCCTACAAAAGCGTATTAGACTTACCTGAAACTCCAGAATTAGCTTTTATAATTCTACGCCCAGATATTGTCCCCCAAGTTCTTGAAGAGTGTGGGCAAAAAGGAATAAAGCATGCTATTATAACCTCGGGGGGATTTCGGGAAATAGGCAACATCAATTTATATAAAACAATAACTCAAATTGCGAATAATTACAATATTAGATTTATTGGTCCCAATTGCCTTGGTGTGTATAATGCTTGGTATAAATTTCCAGAATTAGAAGATGCTTGTTTCAATACAATGTGGATTTATGCTACACCAGAAAGAGGTAATATTTCAATAATAGGTCAGTCAGGTACAGTTGCATCACATATTTTTTGGATATGTCGGGAAATGGGTGTTAAAATTGGGAAATCAATTTCAATTGGAAATGAGGATAACATCGATATAGTCGATTTCCTAGAATATTTTCGAGAAGATCCTCAAACTAATGTTATCGGGATATATATTGAAGAGATTAAGAGAGGAAAGGAATTCATTGAGCTTGCTAAAAAAGTTGTACCTGGAAAACCCATTATAGCGATTTATGCTGGCGGCACTGAAGCGGCGTCAAGATCAATAATAGGTCACACAGGTTCAATTGCTGGAGATGATAAAATTTTTGATTCTGTATTTAAAGATACAGGGATAATCTCTACAATCTCAATTAAAGATTGGATGTATTATTTAAGAACATTTTCAACTGGAATAGTTCCTAATGGAGATAGATTAGGCATAATAACTGATTCTGGTGGTTGCGGGGCTATGATGGCTAAAGCTAGCGAGAAACTTGGCTTGAAAGTTCCAGAATTCTCAGAGGAGTTAAAGTCAAAATTAAAGAAATACGTTCCTGACGTGGCAAATATTGATAATCCGCTAGACTTAACTTTCCAATTCAATCAATATAATTTGTATATCAAAATTCCTAAGCTATTAATTAACTCAGGAGAAGTAGATGGCATTATACTCTATGCTGTATTTGGTTTTGAAGAAGTATTGGATATAATTAAGAAATCAGGCGGTAGAACCTATGAGGAATTTGATATTTCAAATGATATGATGAAAAGTATCTATTTAAAGCCAATTCAACGACTGTCTAAGAAAAAAAATGTACCTATTTTATACATAGGGCCACAAGGATATAATAATCCATGGGTAAGAGAATTCATTAAAGTCAATCTCCCAATATTCGAATTATGGGATATGCCTGTGAAATGTTTTGCCGTATTATCAAAATATTCAAAATATCGCAAAAAAATATCTAAAAATCTTAGACAATAGTAAATCTAGTTGAATCAAAATAATTTAAAAATAAAATAATATCAATTCCTATTCCACTAATTTTTTATATGATTTCTATTCTATTATAATTAGAATTTTTTATATCATAAAAAAAAATGTGATACTTCTAATTGTCATTAGATTTCTTTAATCCTCCATCTGCGATTTTAGCTTCTGGGAGTAAGAAAGGAGTGGATATTGGGGGTTCAAAATTAATTGTAAGTATTGATAGTAATCATAATTTCTATAATGAAGGCTTAATTTACACAGAAATGTCATGGGCTGCTTTTTATGAAGAAAAAGGATTAGAAGATCAAATAGATACATTTACAACTACAGAATTCGATTCGATTCGAGAAGATCCTGATGCTTTAACTGACGCAATTATTAAAACCATTTATCAAATAATTAACAACAGGAAGATATTTTATGGTATTGCTGATTTTGAAGTGGATGCCTTTCTAGATGCAAATGTTTCGGTTATACCTGGTCTAAAACTAGATTATAAAATTATTAATAAATTAATGGAAGCTCATAAAACATCTCGAGAAAAAGAACTCTTTCCTAACATTCTAGACGAAGAAGGAATAAGAAAAATAAAAATTGAATTTCAGGGAACTAAAAAGGAAAATGTGCATCTAAAAGGGTCAAATTTAGAAGATTTAATAAATAAACTGCGATTAGCAAAAGGTTTTGCTGTGGGATTAGTTTGTACCTCTAGAAATGCTGCAAACCTCTATATCATGAGTGATAATATAGTTTTTAATAGGGATAAATTACCTGAGTTATATGTTGATGAAGAAAATATTAAAATCATTGAATATGGAATAAAGAAAAAAATATTATTTCCAATTAGTTGGTTTCGATTAGATGTTGGAATAAGATCATTGGAAACCTTAGAATTATGGAACACTATAAAAGATAACCCCGAATTAAATAAAGCATTAAGTCATTATGAACGTTACATAAATGCTTTAGTATATAAAAAATTCAAACCTGCAGCAGAATCACAAAAGATTGGAATTGATTTGGAAGAAGATTTTTATACTATGACACCAAAAGAAAGAAAAAGAGCCTTAAAGGATATGGAGGAAGCAATAAAAACCCTTACAGAACACTATAAGGAGTAATATCTCAACCCTTTAATATTTTAGGAGCTTTAAAATAGCCATCCTTTTTATGTTCAGCATTCTTTAATGCTTCTTCATTACTCAAGGATTTTTTAGGTATGTCTTCTCGAAACACATTTTGTAAACCCTCGATGGGATGGGTCATTGGTTTAATATTTTCAGTATCTAAATCATTTAATTTATTAAAATAAGCCAGGATTTCACTCAATTGCTTGATTAATTTACTTTTTTCTTCTTCTTTTAAATCCAACAAAGCTAATTTTGAGATATATTCTAAAGTATTTTTGGAAATTTCTTCCTTTTCTGGCATAATGAAAATGAAAAGTATTCATTTGATTGTTATCTATAAAATATAATAATAAGAAATTTTTATCTATTACTTTTTTAATAAAATATGAATGATAAAGAAGATCTAAGGAATGAAATACCCGAATA
>JBHLPZ010000165.1:0-7168 GCA_048885325.1 Candidatus Odinarchaeota archaeon | reverse complement strand
TTTTTACCATCACTATTATTTTATTATAAGTTAAATCAAAATGGTAATATTATTGCTCTACATCTATCATCTGAATTATCACGTATAGGCGTATTTCCCAAGGAAATATGTAAATTAAGATTTTTAAAAGAGTTGTGTATGGTGAATCAAAATATCAAGAATATCCCGGATTGCATTAGAAAATTCAAGGTTTTAAAAACTTTGAATCTAAGTTTCAATAAAATTAATGTAATTCCTAATTCTTTAGGCAATTTAGAAAATTTGGAATATTTATATTTAAATAATCATGAAGGAGAACAGACAATTAACTATATTACTGAAAATTTAATTAATTTAAAGCAACTAAAGATTTTAGATTTAAGCGGAAATATAATAAAGTACTTACCAGAATCAATACGAAACTTAAAGTCGCTGAAAATCTAGATTCCTACTGACATTATATATATCTCTCTGTTATTATCTGCTATTATATTAAATGCTATCTATCTTCTTTTTTCAATAAATCAAGATATTCTCCATCCATAATTCTCGCAATATAACGTCTTCCTTTTATAATCCACATAATTTTATGTCCCTCTCGTGCTTTTTTTCCCCATTCCGACTTTTTTCTCCAATTTTGTTCTATATATCGATAACCGAAAAGATCTATATATTTAATTCCACTTGAAAATTTTTTAATAGGATATTCAAACTCATCAATTTCGACATTTTTCTTTCCTTCAAATATTGCCTTGTAAATCTTCAGACCTTTTATTTTTATATCTTCTATTTCTGTTCACTTCTCTTTCGGACTTTAAAATTTTTTATTAATCTTTCACAATTCTTATTGTTGGTTTTTTTAATATACTATTTTGTGTTATATATATGAAACAAATTAAAACTTCATACTCAATAATTTTTTATTTTGTCTTAAGTTATATTATTTTTTGGGGGCTTGGTTACTTTTTCGGCTTATTATTTGGAGGAATATTAAATGAAGGCTATAATATAGCAATTAAGATTATTGTATATATTTTACTCTTACTCCCTGGAACAGGACCCTTCTTATCAGCATTAATTATAATAAGAATAACAGAAGAAAAAATAGGTTTAAAGAAATTCTTTAGACACTTTATTAAAATTAAAGTTAAGTTCTATTGGTATTTAATCGTTTTTATCTTTCCAATAATTGCTTATATAATCCCAAAATTATGTCTCTTACTGATGGGGAATACTATTCAAGAAGTTTTCATAGATAATATTTCATGGAATATATCTTGGATCGTTATTTTTGATCTAAGTATTGCGGGTATTCAAGAAGAACCTGGTTGGAGAGGATATGCTGTTCCAAAATTAAACTTAAAATTCAACCCAATTATAACGAGTTTCATAATTGGCATTTTATGGGCTTTCTGGCATTTCAATTTTTATTGGGGCGGAGTTAGATCAATGTCGAGCTTTCCTGAATTTTTATTCTTGGTCATAATTTTATCTTTTATTTATACATGGATTTATATAAATACTGAAAGTATACTACTAGTAATTATCTTCCATGCAATGCATAATGTATGTGCTGGAATCTTTACAGATTTTCCTGGAACACTTTACATTGCTTTGGTATATCTAATTTTTGTAATTGCTATTATAATTAAGTTTAGTTTAAAAATGCGTGTTGAACCAAATTAAATAAGAGATAAAATTAGATGTTAATAAAATAAAATGTAATTTGATAATATAAAATAAAATCAAAAAAGATTGGACTCCAATTTATTTTTATTTTTAATTGATGATCTTTTAATTAGGAGTAAGTTTTATTGAATTAAAATATAAATATATAAGGAGATGGATGTAAAAATGGATAATAACGTAGAGTATTATGAATTTTTAAATTTTATTCATGAAATTACTAAAAAACTAAAATCAATTCAGAATGACTCTACTATTATTATTTTTAGAAATTTTGATCTATGTCTAGTTAAGAAGGAGTTAGATACAAAAATAGAAAAACTAGATCAATTACTTTTGAAATAACATCCATCTCCTGCAATAAATTGAATTCATTTAAATTATTCTAATTTCAATTTTTTCGCTATTAATTCTAAATATGATTCTCTTATGGAATCACTCTTAGATATTCCAAATTTTTTTAGAAATTCAAAAAGTTTTGCCCGTATAGGAGGTACTTCCTCTTTAGATTCTACTATTACCTCTGCCTCCATGAAATTTTGATTTAGAATTGGTAGAAAATCAATTAGTACCTCAATTTTTTCATTTTTAAAATTGAATTCATACAATTCTCGTTCCTTTTTTACTGTAAAAATTTCCCTAAATCCTAAATTTTCAAATAATTCTTTCATTTTTTCAAAGTTTTTAATTTCAACTTCGATTTCTTCACGTGTTTTGGTGGTTTGATCAATTTTTTTTCCTTTATAGGTAATAAATGATCGTATTACCGTTGTATTCTCCTTGTCATTTTTATTAAATTCAATAGATTTCCTTAATCGAAGGGCTTCATCAGTCTTTTTAAAATTTCTTAGTTTTCTAGGCATATTAAAATATGTATCTTCATGGTCTAAAGATATTACATATATTCCATCTAATTTTTTTAAATTTTCCTCTAATGAGACTGGATTTGAAATTGCTACTTTTATCTCTACTTCAATCATAGTTTTATCTATTTCTTATGCAATAACAAATATAATTCATTATTTTTTATTAAATATTAATAGAAAATTATTGAGTTGAGAGTTAAATATCCATCCATAAAAATTTGATTAATGAACTTGCTGAAAATTTTGGTTATCATCCTTATATGATAAAAAGGTATATTCAATTTCTGGGGGAAAATAATACAAAAAAATTGTTAGAAGCAAATGAAAGACCTTTAAACCCATCCATTAGAGTCAATACTCTAAAAACTTCAGTTGTTAGATTAAAAGAAAGACTCGAAAATAAAAACTTTAAATTAAGATCTATTGAGCGAGTTCCTTATGGATTTGAAGTTTTAGAATCCAAACTAAATTTAGGTTCTACACATGAATATTTACAAGGATATTACTATGTACAAAACATTGCCTCGATGTTTCCGGCTTTGATACTCGATCCTAAACCAACTGAAATAGTTATAGATATGTGTGCTGCTCCAGGGAGTAAATCTACACATTTAGCCCAAATTATGGAAAATCAAGGAACTTTAATTTGCCTTGAAAAAAATCGGAATAGAATTCCTTCCTTGGAATTAAACCTACGTAGAATGGGGATTTCAAATTCAATAATCCTGAACTTTGATGCCATAAAATTAACCCAATTAAAAATTAAAGCCGATAAAGTATTGTTAGATGCTCCCTGTACAGGAGAAGGTCTAATTAGAGAGGATCCAAGTAGAAAAAAAAGCAGGTCAATAAAAGATATAAATAAAATGGCATCAATCCAAAAAAAGTTGCTGGATATTGGTTTAAAAATCCTAAATCCAGGGGGAAAACTATTATATAGTACATGTTCGATAGCACCTGAAGAAAATGAATTTGTTATTAATGAAGTGCTTCAAAATTTATCTGACTATTCTATTAGTAAAATTGATAGTCAATATGGCGTTAATGGGCTTACTGAGGTATTTGGCTATTCTTTAATGAGTGAAATTAAACTTTCTCAACGTCTTTATCCTCATTTACATAATACTATTGGCTTTTATTTATGCCTAATAAAAAAAAATCTCTAAATCTAATCCTTTTTTGAGCTAACAAAAATACATGGTTACATACAATTCCGTCAAATAGTTATCTATAGTAAAACATTTCAATATTGCATTGCTAAGACTTTATATTATAATCATGCATAATTATTAATTATAAAAAAATTAGGGTGTAGGAATATATTGAAAGTAAAATCTAAATTTAAGCTTTATTTCATTATAGTTGTTTTAATTTTAAGTGGACTTTTTATATTAACAGTACCTTCTACTGAAAAATTTAATAAAAGTGATGATAATTCAGAAAAAATTGATATTAAGACCAAGATACCTAAATCATCTACTTCTGGAATTGACTTCCTTTATGCAGATAAAGATATTATAAAAGGAAATCAAACTGATGGAATTTCATGGGATGAAGATAATATAAGAGAATTGGACGGAACTTATGATTCAACAGACTTTGCAATAAGCAATTCTTATAATTTTTTAGAAAATGAGGTTTCTCCTCTATCAATCCCTATACATACAGGGACTTTTGGAAGCACTGATGGGGGTGATTGGAATTTCACGGATACTTATAAAACGAAAGATTATAAATATATCTATCTTAGAGCAAATGGAGGAAGTGATTTTCCCGGAGTAATTAAATTGAAATGGGGTGAATATGGTGATTTTAATAATATTATAGCTAAACATGTACATAGAATTTCTCTTCTTTATGAAGTATGGCCCGATTCGGATTCGATTGGTGGTTTTGATCAATCTACAGACTTACGAATCTGGGTTTTTGCTGATGATGGATCAAACCAATCTAAAGTAATTGATCAATACCCAACCGTCCAGCGAATTTATTATCAATGGTGGAATATTACTCAAGGTCCCGTATTTGATAGAGTAAAAGAGGGAGGTTATATTAAATATCTACAAATATCAATGAATTGTAGTGAAGAAATGGGGAGTAGGGTATGGTTAAATTTCGATTTTGCGCACATCTACTACAGCTATCATAAGTATGAAATTCAAGTTGATTATATTTTAAACTACGGAAATTATACCCTCAATGACGTTCCAAAATTTGATTTAAAAATACAAATGGATGAAACTGTAATTGGTTTAGAAATTAAGCTATATAATTTCATTAATTTAGACTGGGATTCACTGGGGACAATAGATAGTACAGAATTGATAAAAAAAGAAATCCTCATAAATGGAACTAATTATTTTAATGGAACAAAAAGTATTAAACTAAGATTTGAAAAATTTAATTATTTTGATACGCGCTCTTGGAGTGATTATCAAGTACAGCCAAATCTAATTAAATTAACACTCTATCCTCCAGAACCACCCGATAATTTTCGAGCAAAAAATGGTATTGCTCATATTTTATTAACCTGGGATTCAGTAGTTACAAATGGACCACCACTTATTAATTATAATGTATATCGGGGAGAGGAACTTGGAGGTCCGAAAACTCTTTTAACCACAACAATAACTAATCAATATAACGATACTGGAGCTATAATTGGTATTAGGTATTACTATGTTGTTAGTGCTACAACCATTGCAGGAACAAGTGAAAATTCTTCAGAGGATTCAGGGAGAGCTTATGAACAACCCTTTATAGAATGGTTATCTCCTATAAACAATACACGTATAATCCTTCCTGAAGGCGATCCTACGACATTTTCTTTTGAATATGATTGGATTGAAATGGATGACGCAGAACTAGAACTTGATTATGGAACATTTCAAAGAACTTATAATGTATGGAATAAAACTTCAATAGATATTGATGTGCTCAGCGATTATGAAGATGGTAGTGTAATTGCTACACTGACCGGCAAAAATCAGAGTATTATTTTTGACACAGATATACTCCACTTAACATTTGTCAGACTGACAGGCGAGGCAATAAAAATAGTAAATCAAAGTACCACATTTTTAGGACAACAACTCTATATGATTCTGCATGATCCTAATGGTGATAATAGCTATTCTAGCTTTTCTGAAACCTCAGTGCTTTCAATAGGGGTTTGTCTTGAGGCGATAACTATAGTAGGAGAAAATTTTGGACTTGAATACTTTTATGGATATTGTGGTACTGATACGGGAGCTTCTTTATTATTAGAAAATAAGATGACCACTAAGACAGGTTTCGATTTTCGATATGAAATAATAGACACTACAAATTTAACATCAAGTCAAGTAAATGATGATCCAGATTATATTGGCCCTGGATATGGAGATAGATATTGGGGTGAAACTTGGGTTTTACAATGGGTATTTAATGCTACTAGAAAATCTTATTCCAATGGGACAGTTCAATGGGAGAACCCCCTCCTATATTATGGAATTATTAGAAGTGTTGAAACATTTGCAGGTGATACTGATGCCCCAACAGAATGGAAGTCTCAAAATGCAATTTACAATAACTTGATACCCGTAAGTTGGCTTGGCACGTTTATGGAAAGCGGAGGTACACCCTACACTTCTACCCATCAGGTTGGTGCAATTACAACCAGAAAAATCTCATTTGACTTATCCTTTGGTTCAAATGTTACGGCGAAATTACCTTATATAGCATCAAATGCTACTTTTGAGTTGAGTATTAAAAATTATGCAGAGGTAGGGAATGCCTATGAAGCAAAGTATGAAATTTATGATGATGAAACTGGTGATTTTATTGCGCAAGAACTGGGTATCGATGAACGATTTGGTACTTATATATTTAACTCCTCAGGTTACTGCGAAACATCTTTTCCATATGAGCATAATACCCATGATTATCGACCTCCCGATATAGATTATCCCGTAGTTGATAAAGATTCAAATGATGATGGTTATACTACAAACGAGGATTTTCCTATTATAACTGTTGATATATTTGAAGAAAATGGAATACAAACGGTTGTTATTTGGTACTCTATTGACAATGGATCATTTTGGGACGTTATCTATCTTTCAGAACTATCTGGGCAGGTTGGAACATGGCAAGGAACGATGTTAAATCAAACCCTTAATACAACGGTATTATGGTACATTCAAGCATGGGATAATCAAGGTAATTATGCAATTCGATATAATTACTCAGTGACTCCCTTTCAATATACTGTAATTCAAAAACCTGCTGAACTTCCTGAGACAGAAACTCCTACAGGAATTCCATATCCGCTTATATCAATAGTACCAATCATGATTGGGGCTGTTATAGCAGTTATCATAATTTACCATAAAAGGACCAAAAAGAAGTAACTTACCATTTTTTTCTTATTGATTTTTTCGTAAATAATATCCTTTATCAATTAAATTTAAAGCGATTATATCATCGGATTCAAGATTATAGAAATCATTTCCATCTACTTTTATAATACCAATTGCTATTATTTCTTTTAAATGATTTAAAACTATTACTAAGTCATTCATTTTTAATTCCATCGAAAAATTTGATAACATTTTTTTTAAGATATTATTACCATAAAGGATTGATTTTTCACCTTG
>JBHLPZ010000164.1:0-7203 GCA_048885325.1 Candidatus Odinarchaeota archaeon | reverse complement strand
GCTAATTGAAAAAGTAATATTCAAAATTGAAGTCCCAAGAGCAAGAAAAAATACAATAATATTTTGTGTAACAAAAAGCATTATTATCGGAAATACAAATGTATTTGCTAGAATTGGTAAATCAAAATTATGGAAAATAGTGAGAAATGCCAATCTTTTCAACTTTTTCTTAGGTAAAGGGAGAGTTTTAAACCATTCAAAAATTTCACCAGACATAATATTAATCAAATTAAAAATTCCCATTAAGAAGAAATCTAAAAATTGTAGAGTAAAAAAAATCTCAAAAATTAAGCTTTTTATAAATATAGAAATCTGATGATGTACTGGTACAGTCACTAGAAAGCGGCTAATGTCCATATACGCTATTAATGGAAAAATGGGTAATATACCAAATATGATTGCGTTTATGATTTTATATGAGAGAAATTTTACTTTAAGAGAAGTTCTCCTTTTACTATATCTTTCTAATAAGCGGCTTGCTGCTTCACTTTTTAGTTGAAGTTGATCCTCGATAATAATTTCATATGAAATATTTTTAGCTAAAGAATATGTGCTTATTTTATCGCCTTTCATTAAAGTTAAATTAGCTATTTATTAAGATAAATTATTTTAAAAGACTTAATTGAAGGAAAAATATATAATTTATTGTAGTTATCTCTTATATTTTTGTCTAAAATTGTGAACACTCAACCCAAGGAAAAAATAACTAAAATGGGTTATACTCAATTTCAATATATTAAGATAGCTTTACCTGAAGATATATTTTAAAAAGCGAGTGTATGAAACTTATAGAGATAATGAATATACTAAATAGAAAAAATATAGTAGTAATTTCAATAAACCTACTATAACTTAAGGCTTCAAGAAAAAGATACCCTAGACCTCTTAAATATAATACTCTTTCTATAATTATTAATTCTCCAAAAAGGGTAGAAATAGTAAGTATGTTTGAAGGCTTAATGGGATTTAAGGAATTTAAAAATGTATTTTTTGGGTTATAAGTTCGTGTTAAATCCTTATTAATACTATCAGCTTTAATAAACTCGCTTTTTCTTAAATTAATCGCTGCTCTACTTAAAGTAAACATTGATAATATTAAAATTGCTAAAATTACCCTATAATTCAATTGAGAATAAAGGTCAGCTCCATAGAAATAGAGCCAAAATATAATTATAAAAAAGCTTGGAATAGAATAAACTATTAATGAACTAATTCTAATTCTTTTCCAATTTTTTTTATAATTTTGTAAATAAGTAGCTTTAAAGTCAAATAATAATCTTAAACAAATGGGTATAATTAATATTGTTAAGGTTAGCGAACCATGCTCCCAAATCTTTTCTTTAACTATCTCAAAATAAGATATTGAATATTCCCAATTGCCTGTAAATAAATTTCTTAAATAAAGAAAATATCGTTGCCAAAGTGGAAGATTATTCCATTCATATATCTGTTGTACAACAGTTGCTGGGGCATTAATATAGCTCCAAGGATACATTTCATTATCGATAAAAAAAATTAATGTAATTAAACAAAAAAAGATTAATGAATGTTTAAAAAGAGAGTTAATAAAATATCGTATTATTGTTTTTTTTTTAACAGATAACCTTTTATTCTTTAAACCAAATTGTTGGACTCTTTTTGATACAACTTTAATTAGGGTTAAAAAAATACCTACAATAAAAAGTATCAATAAAATTTCAAAATTTGGGTACATTAAAGCAACAATGAAATAAAAACTGAAGTATATAGCTAAAGAAATTGTAATAATTAGCCGCTGGATCATGTATTTTGAAGGTAATTTTTCAATTTCCTCTTTCAAATCATAAGAGGTTTTAAATTTCGGGAAAAATTTATCAAAAAATATCATTAAAACTGCCATAAAACTTAATGATATATTAAATAAAATCAGGAGGGAAACTGTGAAGCTAAAATTGTAATATAGATAATCTGAAATAAATACAAGTAAAAAATAAACGAAATATTCCAAAAAGAAAATTAAAATCCATTTACTAATCTTATTTTCTGGTAGCATTTCATCAAGCACATAGGAATATCTTTTTTTTCCAAATATACGAACTCTTAATAAGAAAGTAAGCATTAAAAAATTCAAAACAAATGGTAATGTAGTAAGAACAGTTAAAAATAATTCTACAAATCTATAGTGAAATATGTATATTAAAGTGGGACTTAATGTAGCAATAATTAGAATTACAATCATAATAAATAATTTCGCCTTAGCATTATCACGTACTCTAATTGGTAGAGTTCCCATTATCGTTTTCCCGGACGCCTCCATATTTAATAAGTTATAAACTATCATTGCGGAGAGAACAGGACTTAATCCCAATAATATAATCCAATTATAATATAAATCTCCACTAAGTAAATCTTCACCTCGTATGAAACTGATATTGAAAAAAATCATAAACACAAATGACATAATTATGGGCATAATGATTGACATAAACATTTGTAGATTTCGTGAAACCATTAATAAATCTTTTCGAATAAAAGCCTTAATTACCGAACTTATACGAATTTTCAGTTTCTCAATTTTATTAGAGAATTTGCTTTTATTAAATTTGTATTTTAATGATATGATATTGCTAAGAGATTTCAGAGCTTTACGGTAAAGTAAATAAATTACAATTAAATACAACGCTAAACCAAATAGAGTATTGAGCCATAATTGGGTTGTTATAATAGATGTGCTTGGAAATAATGACATTAAATAACTTGGATTAAAAGGAAATGGTATTAAGCTTAAAATAAGATTATAAAGCGGAGAATAATATAAATTCAAAAAAGTCATCATAATATTGACCAATGAACTTAATATCATCTGAATTATAAAGATACTCCCAAATATAATTAAAGCATAACTTAAAGTATTTAATAATTGAAGTAAAAGCGATTTTTTAGCCTTTACATTCTGTATTTTTATCCTTTTAGCAATCTTTTCCCCCAGAATAATTAATACCATAATCGAAAAAACGGTATTCAGAAATGAAGTTCCTAATGAAATAAGAGATATAATGATATTTTGAGTAGCAAAGAGCATTATCAAAGGTAACACAAATATATTTGCCAGAATTGGTAAATCAAAATTATGGATAATAGTAAAAAAAGCTAATTTTTTTAATTTTCTTTTGGGTAAAGGTAAGGTTTTAAACCATTCAAAAATCTCTCCAGACATAATATTTATCAAATTAAAAAGTCCCATTAAAAAGAAATCTAAAAATTGTAAAGTAAAGAATATTTGGAAAATTAAACTTTTAGTAAATATAGCGATTTGAATATGAACTGATTGACTTACAAAAAAGTTATTAAGTTCCAAGTAAGCTATTAATGGGAAAATTGGTAATATACCAAAAATCATTGAATTTATAATTTTATATGATATGAACTTTAATTTGAGAGACCTTCTTTTTTTGCTAAATCTTTCGAGTATTCGTCGCGTAGCTTCACTTTTTAGTTGAAGCTGTTCTTCTATAAGAATTTCGTAGGAAATATTTTTAGCTAAAAAATATGTGCTTAATTTATTATTTCTCATAAAGCATTAGTGATTTCTAAAAATTTTTTAAAAGAATTAATTCAAGGAAAAATAAATAATTATAGTAAATTTATTATTTCTAATTTTTCAAAATCACTTTCCTAAATTAATTAGAAGTTTAAAAATAAAATTAAAATCGGTATAAAATAAGATTTTAAAAATTTATTCAACCTTTTGGCAAATATTTTCCATCTTTTTTATAGTGTTGTCGACAATTTCATCGTTATGAAGCATACAAGTGTAAAAGCGACTTCCAGCAACGCTAATGATTTCTTGATCAACTAAAGCAGCCCCCATATGTTCCATAAACTCTTTACGATGTTTAATCTGAGGACCTTGCTGAGGATCAGTAATATCCAACCCAAATATGCACGAAGTGTGGAAATGCACCGTGCCACCATAATTGTAGGAAAACCACGGTAAATTATACTTTTCAAATACTTCATTCAATCCAGTTGAAAGTCGAGTTGCTGCTTTACCTGCAATTTCAGTAGCATTAGTTTCTTCTACATACTTTATTGCCCAATAGGCAGCAGCACAAGTTAAAGGATTCGCCGCTAAGGTTCCGCCACAATAAGCTCTTTTAGCTCCTCCACCAACTCCAGCTGCTACTGTAGACATAATATCCGCTCTACCACCTAATGCTGCGGCAGAAGGATATCCATGACCTACAATCTTGCCAAATACAGAAAGATCAGGCGTATAACCAAAATAAGCTTGACCTCCTCCCATATGTAGACGAAAAGCACACACAACTTCATCACTAATTAGGAGTGTATCATTTTGATGACAGAGTTCTTCTACTTCTTTATTAAACTCAGGTCGAACGGGAATTGCTCCACTTTCTCCACCCATCGGCTCTATAATTACAGCGGCTACTTTTTTCTTTTCCTCAAACATATCTCTCAAGGCTTCAATATCATTTGGAGGAACTGAATCCATATATTTATACATTTCTCTTGGAATTCCATGAGATTCCATTCTTTTAGTTCCTGGAATATGCATATCATAAACAAGTTGATCAGACCATCCATGATAACTTCCACCTACTTTTATAACATGCTTTTTTCCTGTGAAAACACGAGCTACACGAATAGCTAACATATCTGTTTCAGTTCCAGTTTGCAGCCACCTTATATTTTCACATGAAGGAAAATGTTTTTGAAGTTGTTCTGCTGCTAGATACTCATACTCACTTGTTATTCCATGACATGGAGCTAATTCTTTAATCACTTCTAGAATTTTTTCCGTAAAAGGTTTATAATTATGACCTAAGATTATAGGACCACCACACATTAAATAGTCCAACAAAGTAATACCATCAATGGTTTCCATATAACAATCATATACGCGTTTACTAGTCAATGGAAAAGGAAAATTAAAGGCTAAATTATGCTCAATCCCTCCGGGGATAACTTTACGAGCCCTTTCGAAAGCTTGTTTTGATTTTATATGGTTATTTTCATATCTTTCGATGATTCCTCTTAATTCTACTGGTTTAAATTCTCTCAATGGTTGGCTTACAATATTTTCAATTCTGGCAATTTGCTCTTCATATTTCATACTACACATTTTTATGTAAAAACCAGTTATTTAGATAATTTTTATAATTTGATTATTAAAGAGTAGCATCAAAAAATAAATTTATTTTTTATGTTATTAGGAAATAATTCTGGTAAAAGGATGAGGATTCCTAAAAATTAACATGATCGGCTTTTCTAAATTATTTTTTCTAAAAAATTTTTGCTAAAAATATTTATATTTTTGTTATTTTTTACATTTTTATCGATTTTGAATACGCTGTTCAGATAAATTAATAGGCAATTTAATTTTTAAAATCCCCATATTAAAGAACCTTTATTTAGTTCAACAACATTTAATTTAATTATGACGATTACCGAAAAAAAATTCATACTTGCTATAGATCATGGCACTGGTGGCCCGAAAGCGGCGATCGTATCAACTCACGGTGAAGTGCTTGAATGGGCATTTCAAGAAGTCCCCTTATATGTAGAGAAAGGAGGCGGAGTTGAACAAAATCCAGATGAGTGGTGGAATGCTATTAAAAAGACAGCAAAACAAGTGATTGACACTGGCTGTGTCCCCGTTGAAGAAATTGTTGGTGTTTGCAATACAAGCCAATGGAGCGGTACAGTGCCTTTAGATAAAGATGGAAACCATTTAACGAATGCAATTATCTGGATGGATACTCGTGGAGCCCCTTATATCAAAAAGTTTTACAAGGGTTTAATCAAGTTTGATGGATTAAATGTTATTAAAGCTCTAAAATTTGTCAAACGAACTGGGGGAGCTCCAACTTTAAGTGGTAAGGATCCTGTCGCACATATATTATGGCTTAAAAATGAACATCCAGATATTTATAATAAAACTCATATGTTTCTAGAACCCCAAGATTATATTAATTTAAAATTAACTGGAAAATACGCATCATCCTATACAACAATAGGTATTCATTGGTTAACTGATATTAGAGATATTAATAACATTGGGTATTCCAATAAGTTAATCAAGATGATGAAAATCGATATGGATAAATTACCTTTAGAGTTAGTAAATTCTACTGATGTTTTAGGTCCAGTAAAG
Organism: Candidatus Odinarchaeota archaeon; assembly: GCA_048885325.1. Taxonomy (GTDB): domain Archaea; phylum Asgardarchaeota; class Lokiarchaeia; order Sigyniarchaeales; family SOKP01; genus SOKP01. Next base: position 1,046 of record JBHLPZ010000164.1, on the reverse strand, counting down.
AAAGAGATTGCTGACGAACTAGGATTAGAGAAAAGCACAAAGGTAATTGCTGGGGCTCCAGATGTTCCTTCTGCCGCGATAGGTTCAGGTGCTGTTCAAGATTATGAAACTCATGTTTATATAGGCACAAGTGATTGGATTATATGTCATACTCCATTTAAATACACAGATATTTTTCACAATATGGGAACAATAGCTTCAGGAATACCAGGAAGATACATGATAATTAATGAACAAGAAATTGCTGGAGGGACATTATCATTTCTCAGGGATAAAATCCTTTATCATAAAGATGAACTTTTAAAAGAAGAGGCTGTTCCTGATGTCTATAAAATTTTTGATAGAATTGTAGAAAAAACTCCTCCAGGAGCAAATAATCTTATTTTTACCCCATGGCTTATAGGAGAGAGAACTCCTGCTGATGATCACACAGTTAGAGGGGGATTATATAATATCTCTTTAGAAATGTCAAGAGAACACCTTATTAGAGCAATTTTTGAGGGTGTAGCATATAATATTAAATGGCTTTTCACATATGTCGAAAGATTTGTACGTAAGCTGAAAAAAAAAGGAGGCAATAGTATTTCGAAAAAAGATGTAGCTATCCCAGAACTAAATTTTATTGGTGGTGGTGCAAGTAGTAATGTTTGGTGCCAAATATTTGCAGATGTTTTAAATCGGAGAATAAAGCAAGTAAAGAACCCTATCCAGGCAAATGCTCGTGGAGCTGCCTTTATTGCCTCAGTTGGCCTTGGATATATCGAGTGGGATCATATCCAAAAACATATCCAATTTTCTAATACATTTGAACCAAATCCAGAAAATAGAGAAATCTATGATATACTTTTCAAAGAATATTTAAACATATATAAAATCATGGGAAAAACGTATAAAAGATTAAATTCCTAAAGAAGAGAAATTACATTAAATTTGTTTTACTTTTTTTTAATTTTTGCTGCTAAGTCAGGTGAGATTCTTCGATTAATAAACTCTTTAATCAATCTCATTCGTGATTTATTAATTGAAGAAAGAGTTAACCTTGCGTT
>JBHLPZ010000163.1:2900-7363 GCA_048885325.1 Candidatus Odinarchaeota archaeon | reverse complement strand
TTTTTCGCGATACTATATTTCTTTAGAACGATTATTTCTTTTTGTTCCTCTATTTCTTCTTCCACTTTTAACACTTCTTTAAAAATTGAATATTCTAAGAACAAAAAACGTGATATGGGCAGCGATAATAAATAATTCAAATCCTAATATGATATATTTTTTTGATTTAGCAGAGAGATGATCACTTATATTTAAATTCTCAGTAATTTCCTTCAATTTTCTTTTTTTCTTTAAAAGGACTATGTCATCTTCCTTCAAAATGTTGATTCCATAAATCCTTTCTATTATTTCGGATTCATTTTCCAACATTCTTATAATCACATCCTTCATTTAAAGAGTTTTTATTATTTTTTTTAGGTATAACTAATGATTTTTTATCATATCCATGTTAAATTTACTAGTCATTATATTTAAATATTACTATTATTTAAAAAAAAATTCGACATTTATTTGATAATTATTTAACATTTTTTATTAAAAATATGGAATCAACCTATAAATCTTGAATAGGTTAAATTTAAGAATTAGAAAAATATATATTTCCATATTACTATTAATAACTTAATAAAATGACTAGTAAATTTAAATTTTTAAAAAAAGGGAGGGAATATCGTGAACGAGGAAGAATTTATCTATATAAGCACAATATCTCGTGATTATGTAAAGAAAGAAGTATTGAAAAATAATTTAATTCTTGTATTATATGCTGCAATTGCATCAATAATTTGTTTCTTTGTTTATTCTTTTGATACAGTAGTATTTCTTATTTCAATTCTTATATACGTACTTGCTCCATATGTAGTTATTACTTTGATATCTGCCCTATATTTTTCAGCTTACGTTCGAAATTTTACGTATAAGGTACAAAAAGACAGTATTGTGATTAATCATGGTGTATTTACAAAAACGAGGGCAACTATTCCTTATAAAAGAATCCAAAATATCAATATAACTACAGGAATATTTGATAGGTTGTTTAAAACTTTTACAATAAAGATTGAAACCGCTGGTCATAGTGCTGTCAGTTCAGGTACGACACGTAGAGGAGTAGGTCCCGAAGGATATATTCCAGGCCTAAAGGATCCCCATATTATTGAAAATAAAATTAAAGAAATAATCGCACAAATTTCTATAATCCCAAGTGGTTTAGAAGATAAAATTTTTAAGCCAGAACAATTGGCATTTGATAATTTTATTAGCTATATTCTTTCTAAAATGCGCGAGGGAGAGAAGTTAAAGACTTCAATAAGGCAACTAAGGGAAAAAGCAAAATTGTCCGCTGCGATATTAGCAGAGAAGGTAGGAGTTCCAATTGAGACTATTAACTATTTAGAAGAAGGAAAGTATAATCCGAGTTTACTATTAGCTTCTAAAATCGCTGAGATTCTAAAATGTAAAATAGAGGATTTATTTGAGTTAACATAAAAACAAAGTTGTATCTTTAAAATTTAAGAAATTAGTTGATTTGCTATTTGATTGATTGGTGAGAAATTTGTGAAATTTAAAACTAAGATAAAGACAAGGATCAAAGAAATTAGAAATGATTTATGTCTGAGTCAGCAAGATCTAGCAGATGGTATCGGAGTTTCTCGTCAAACGATCTATTTCTTAGAAAAAGGAAAATATAATCCATCGCTTACAATATCTTTTAAGATTGCTGAAGTTCTAAATAGACCGTTAAATGAAATCTTTTATCAAGAACCTATCATTAAAGATGAATTAAAAGAAATTAAATATAAGAAACCCTATAAGGAAGTGGAGGATTTTATTAATACTCATGGTATTGATCATAACACTTTATTTCTAATAGGGGATATAGATGAGAAGGAGTTGTCAAAAAGTTTTAGTAAAGAATTTTTAGAAAAATTAGCCGAATTTTTAGGATATAAATTTGATGATCTTTTTATTGATGCTGAGATTTAACAATAGTTTAACAGAATTTATGAAAGATTAAAAAGCATCTTTTCTTTTTATTCTTGAATGCTTAAATGGGTGAATTAACGATAGATAATATTGCTATTAGTACGAAGGGTTTAACTAAACATTTTGGTAATATATTCGCTGTAAATAACTTAAATATAGAAATAGCTTATGGTAAAACGTATGCTCTCTTAGGACCGAATGGGGCTGGTAAAACTACAACTGTTCGTATGTTAAATTCGATTCTCTCCCCTACTTCTGGCACGGCTTTAGTTGGTGGTTATGATATAATTACCCAGAGTAACGATGTGAAAAAAATTTGTGGATTTTTACCTGAATCTCCTGGTTTATATCAAAAATTAACCCCTCGAGAGTTTTTAGAATTTATAGGTGAATTATATTATTTACCAAAAGAAGTAATAATTACTCGTATTGATGAATTACTAGAGATTTTTGACTTAGAAGGGAGAGAAAATGATCTTTTAGAAGGTTTTTCAAGAGGTATGAAACAAAAAGTTTGTTTATGTGCTGCTTTAATACAAGATCCTAAGATTATTTTCTTAGATGAGCCTACTTCAAATCTAGATCCTGCTGCTACTAGAATGGTTAAAGATCTAATTTCTGAGTTAACAAAGAAAGCAGATAAAACCATTTTCATTTGTACTCATCTCTTAGATACAGCTGAAGAATTGTGTGATCTAATCGGTATCATTGATAAAGGATCTTTGAAAGTGGAGGGAACACCACGAAAAATTATTGATTCTGTTGATGCTCAAGATTTAGAAGATGCCTATCTAAAAATTATGGGTGTTACCAAAATTGAGGATTTATTAGCTTGGAGAGAAGAGTTACCAGAAAAAACTAAGAAGAAAAGAAGAACGATAGGAAGAAAAAAGATGTAAAATGACAGCTTGGAAAGCAATTGCGAAAACTGAATTAAGAAGAAAAACAAGTGGTTTTCGTAAACATAGATTACTTTTATTTATAGTAATTTATACAATACTGTGTATATGGGCATTTATTATAGCACCCTTAATTTTTGATTTATTCATGCCTACTCTGGCCACTAGTTTCCCAGGAACAATATTTTCTATTGTTGGATACCTTATAGAGTTTATACTGATGATGCTTTTCCTATTAATTATTATGTATCCAATGCAAAATATTTACCGAAAGACGGAGGTTGGCTACAAAGAAATGGTGTTAGCATCACCAGTTAGACCTGGTGATATTTTTATTGGAGAATTTATGGGAAAGGTACCAATATATTTAATATTTATTTTAGCAATAGCACCAATAATAACTGGTTTAATAAACCCAATTATTAATTTAAATATAGTTCATTATATAGTAATTTATTTATGCGTAACTGGACATATTGTTTTTGCTGCTTTATTAGGGTCCATTTTGGTCTCTTGGCTTGAACATAAAATAGCAAGAAGTGAAAAAGCACGTGATTTGGGTAAAGTATTATTATTTCTTTTAGCCATTGCAATGGTAGCAATTATGTATACATTTACGTATCTGTTTGAATATATAACATCTAATCCTCAGATTAAAAACTATTTAATGGTTTACCCTTCATTGTGGTTTTCAAATATTATTTTATACACGATTCAACCTATTTTAATAAGTTCGTATATTCTTAATATCTGGGCAAGTATTTCTCTTGCCGTTTTTATTCCTCTTATTATTCTCTATATAACTTTCAAAAAGGCCCATTTATTTTTCTCTTTAGAAACCAGCATTGAAAAAGCTACTACTATTATTGAAAAAGAAAATAAGTTCTATAAATTCATAAGAAAAATCACAAGAATGAAATGGAAAGGTTTGATTATAACTCAATTAAAAGAATTTTTTAGAAAAAGAGAAAATATAATGAAAATTGTATATACGATAGGGTTAACTCTATTTGAAGGAGTAATTTTCGCCTTTTTAATAGGAGATTATCCAAATTTAGATATCGAAGATATAAGCATGTATATGATGATGAGTGTCATGATTGCTGGGATGTTATTCAGTTTATTTTTAGGGAATTATATTTTTGTTGGCTCGAAAGAGCTAATATGGGTATACAAGAAATCCCCCAGAAATATTAAAGCATTAATCTTTTCGTATCTGCGAATGACAATTATTATTATTTTCTTTATTGGAATTGGTTTGACTATTTTTTTTAGTTTATTTTTTCAATATGATATATTTACTGCAATTTTCTTTTTTCTATTTCTTGTTATATATTGTTTAATATCTGTTTCGCAAGCTATAGGACTTCAGTGTATAAATCCTGCATTTGAAGAAAAAGGTGGCGATATGCAACTTACCATAGGGATTTTGGTTATCATTAACATGGCAACAATCTTTGGAAGCCTTTTCTTAGGATTTCAATTAGTAGGAAATTTAAATCCCCCACCAGAATTAATAAAAGTGGTTTTCAGCCTCCCTTTAATAACTTTTGGCACCTTATTTGCTATTCCATTACTCTTGTTCGGTCTTAAAAAATTAAATAAAATGGAATAATTAAAAAATGTTAAAAGCACGACCCA
>JBHLPZ010000163.1:0-2800 GCA_048885325.1 Candidatus Odinarchaeota archaeon | reverse complement strand
AGTGTCAAGGATTTTCTGTAATGATGCTAATAAAAAGTCTCTATCTTCAATGCATATACATCCAATATCATAAATACCATCTATTAAATCCATGCTAATTAAAAGTTTTGATCTTGCCTCTCTTACATAATGTAGAGATGTAATGATATTATCAACCATAAAGTTGTTATAAGCTTCTTTTAAATCTTCTTGAATAGTATTGAAGAAACACGTAACAAAACTACAGATAAATGGAGATACAATATTACAAATATAATTCTTGATCTCGTCAATCTGTTTGGTTATAAATTTAAAATAGTCATCTGGAGTAATGATAATAATTTCTTCACTAGTGGAGGTTTCTTCATCGCCTTCCCATTCTAGATCATTATTTGTTGCTTGAATGATTAATCTATAAGTTCCAACACCCCCTGAATAGAAGATATTTTTACAAAGTCTATATTTAATTTTTTCTTCATCTAATATACCTGTTGCAATTACTTTTTCATCCTGGCTGATTATTGCATAAGTTCCGGTTGCTTCACTATCAATTATCCCATCGTTATCAATAATTGCCAAATCAAAATTATCTTCATTTTCATAAATGAATATTTGAGGCGGAGTAATATCATCATCAAAGATCTCAAAAGAGGAAGTTATTGTGGTGTTTAATTGATCTTGTCCATATTCAGAATCATTATCGACAGCAATAGCAGAAAATTCATATATTCCAGGAACTCTCGGATTTGGAATCTGTATTTGAATACTTTCATCATTACGATAATATCTAGTATCTATAAAATCAATAAATAACTCTGCAATACCAGATTCATCCTCAGCCATAATCTCGAAAATTATGTAGTCATAACTATCATATATTGGCGCATTTATTATACATACATCTGAAAAAATGGGACAATTAACATCGTCATCAAAAATTTTGAAACTTGAATACAAGTTGGATCTTAGTTGATCACCTTCTCGATCATTATCAGCATCATAAGCAATAACATCTAAACTATACTCTCCAGGAACAGCAGGATTAGGTATAGATATATGATTATCTTTATCCTCGTCGATATACAGATTTCCTAGAAAATCAATAGATAATTCTGCAATTCCACTATCGTCCTCAACTAGTATTTCAAAATCTATAGTTTCATTATTATCGTAGATTGGTGGATTTTGAATATCCACACTAATAAAACTTGGAGGAGAAGTATCATCATCATAGATATTTAAAGGTTTAAATTTAAAACTTGGTGTCCAATAATTAGAAATGTAGAATGTTCGATAATAATAATAATCATCTCCTTCAAATTCTATTTTGTATAGGACTTTCACATGAAAATATAGTTGATCACTAACCATAGCAACATTACCTTCTCTTGCAGTGTAGTCTTTTTCTTTGTTGGTCCATTGTATATGATCTTCTAAAATCTTACTATATCTAACTCCCATAAAACTCTCGTCAGGATTAAGTTCGCTAAACACAGGAGAAGCACCAGCTTGATACTGCTTAAAATCACTTCCATCTTCGAATTTTTCGCTATCCTCTAAAGAAGTATCCTGAATATTATAATCAAGATAAGCATAAACTCTGAATACCCACTCATTAAGGGTGCTATCATCTAATCTAAAATCAATCTCGAATAGCTCGTCGCTATGGTTTTTTAGATCGAGGCCTTCTATTGGGTGATTGTCAGGTCCAAGATATCTAATAAGAGGCGTATTTATTTGCTCGTTTAAGGAAGGGGTTGATCCTGTATCCCTATTTAAATTATAAGGTCCCTCAAAAATATTAAAAGCATTAATACCCTTTGGATCTGTTTGTTGTATTGTTCCAATAAGAGTAGTATTTATTAAGATTAAGGAAATTACTAATAATAATCTATAAGTCTTTCTCCCCATATTGAATTTCACCTTATACCTTTAATAATTATAAATTTCGTTTTATGATCTTTTATATTTTTTTTTTTTTTATAAATGATTTTTTATTTTTACGTTATTAGACAAAAATTTTTTTAATAAGTTCGTGATTATGATTAGTTGATTAAAAAAATTTTATTGAATTCCAAAAAATGAAGAAGATAAGAGTAATAAAATATTTAATGTTTTTAATATTATTTTTGGTTTTTATAAATTCGATTTTATACATAGAATACAACAGTCTTTCTAAGGAAAACCCTATAGAAAAGGATACTAATAATATTAAACCGAATATAGTTCGTAGTCCTATCATTATAAATGGAAACAGTAATTTTACTCTTGTTAATGGAGTTACTCCGGGGGGAGATGGTACTTATGGGAATCCGTATATAATAGAAGATTTTACTATAGATATAGATGGACCTACAAACTGTATCTTTATAAATAATACTGATGCTTATTTTAAGATACAAAATTGTACCTTAGAAAATTCAGACACAAGTGGTACAACTATTAGATTAAAGAATGTTACTAATGGATTGATATTTGACAATGATATAAACTTAGGAGCAATTCAATTATTTTATTCCAATAATATTACTTTTTCAGATAACCAAATATTGAATTGTAGAGAATTTTATTTTTTGTATTCAGACAATAATGAACTTAGAAATAACTATATTCAAAATAGCACCACTGGAATCAGATTTGTGCGTTCAAATAATAATACAATTATTGCAAATGAAATTTATGATTGTGGAGATTATGGGATAAAAATACATGATAAAAGTAATAATACTCGAATAACTGAAAATTATATTTACAATAATGGTGGATATACTGGTATATACCAAATAGACATCGATACAGACTGCTATGGTACTGTAGTAGA
>JBHLPZ010000162.1:0-7380 GCA_048885325.1 Candidatus Odinarchaeota archaeon | reverse complement strand
TAATATTGGTATTTTAATAATGCTTTTGACAGCTGCAATATGGATGATTGCTCATACACTTACAAAACCAATCTTAGAAAGAAAAGAGATCACTTCAATTCAATTAGTTTTTATAAGAAATTTGTTAAATTCAATTATTTTAATCTCGACCTATTTCATTTTTTTCCCAATACAAAATATAAAACTGATTTTTGATCCATTATCTCAAATTTATTTCATTATTATGGGTTTTGCTTATAGCTTTGATTTATTTTTCTGGTATAAAGCCATATCTTATATAAATGTATCAACTGCAACGATAATTATCGCCCCTTCACCGATTATTACAGCACTATTTGCTACTTTATTTTTAGGTGAGGAATTTACTATTTTTCATTTTTTCGGTACTATAATTATTATTATTTCAATTTTGGTTATAGTGAAAGAAAAAGGGAAATGAAACATTTTATTAAGTCTTAACTTCTAAACATTTTTAATATTTAATTAATTTAAGTAATTATCTTGGGGAGTAATATAAAAAAAGGACTTATTTTTGGAATTTTGGGTAACATTTTAGTAGGATTTCAGCCGATAGTAGCAAACTCACGCCCAGAGTCTATAGATGCTTACATTTTTGCTGCTATGACATGTTTGGTAGAAGCAACGATATTTATTCCATTAATGTTAATAGAATTAAAACTTAATCGTTTAAAAGCAAGAAATAGTAATATCTTAATTAATACTCATGATTCTATTCTAAAGAATTGGAAGAAAAATTTAAAGGTTCTTCTCTTTATAGGATTATTATTCAGCATTAACCAGCTTTTATTTTTTATTGGTTATAAATTAGCAGGTGCCATAAATGGAGCATTAACCCAAAAAACAACAGTATTTTTTGGATTGATTTTTGGATATTTAATTCTAAAGGAGAAAATAACTATAGTTCAGATTATATTTTCTATTATCCTTTTTTTTGGTCTAGTAATTGCTATTACCCAATTTTCTTTTAATTTAGAAAACATCAACCTTGATCTTATTTTAGGTATTTTAACATTATTGGTTATTACATGTTTATGGATGTTAGGTCATACTATCACAAAACCAATCTTTTCTAGAAATGAAGTAACACCAACGCAAATGGTATTTATAAGAAATATACTCAGTGGTTCCATCTTATTTTCAACGTATTTTATATTTTTTCCTCTGCAGAATTTGAGTGTTTTTTTAGATCCAATTAACAATTTTTATTTTTTTTTAATGGGAACTGTTTACGGCTTGGGATTGTTCTGTTGGTATAAAACTCTTTCATATTTGGATGTTTCAAAAGCTACTATATTATTTTCGTCGACTCCAATCGTTACAGCAGTGTTTGCTACATTTATCCTAGGCGAAATTTTTACAATTTTTCATATTATTGGCACAATAATAATTATAATATCGATAATTCTAATTATGAGATTAAAAAGAAATTAAAAAACAAAAAAAAGTGAATAAATTGTGAAATATACTTCACTATTTGACGTTATAGGCCATATAATGGTTGGTCCAAGTTCAAGCCATACAGCAGGAGCGTGTCAAATTGCATATGTTTCGCAACTATTATATGGAAAAAAACCTGAGAAGGTAAAGATAGGGCTTCATGGTTCATTTGCTGAGACTTATCGTGGTCATGGAACCGATATCGCAATATTAGGGGGATTATTGGGATTTAAACCAGAAGATGAGAGAATAAAAAACGCATTTGAAATTGCTAAAAAAAAAGGACTTAAATATTCATTTGAACTTGTGGATTTAGGAGCAGAATATCACCCAAATTCAGTTAGCATAGAAATGAGTGATGGGTCAGATAAAATGATTGTTATTGGCTCGTCGATAGGAGGAGGAAATATAATAATTAAAGAAGTAAATGGATTAGAGGGAGGTTTTGGAGGGGAACCTAATACTTTAGTAATTTTAAACCATGATAAAATAGGGGCGCTTGTTAATATTGCTAACACACTTCAAAGATTCAAATTAAATGTTGGATCTATGAAAATATCCAGAGATCTAAAAAAGAAAGTAGCTTTAACTTGGCTCGAAACAGATTCTGCGATTCCAGAAGATGTAATTAGCGCTTTAAAAGAACATAAAGAAATAATTTGGGTGAGAATTATTAATGTTTGAGTCAATTTCACAATTACTTAATGATTCTGAAATTAAGGGTATTCCACTTCCCGATTTAATCATAGAAGACGAATCTGAATATCAAAATTCACCTAAACAAATTATTAATGAACGTTTGCAAAGATCATTAACTATTATGAAGCAGTCTCTTGAAAAAGCACTCACAAGTGATATCGAATTGCCTATTAAAGAAGCAAGCCATCAAGCAAAAAGAATGCTTTCATCGCCAATATTTTTTGGAACCCATATGAAAGAAGCTATTGCTTGGGCAATGGCTATTAGTGAATATAATAGCGGGATGGGTCTAATTGTTGCAGCTCCTACAGCGGGGGCTTCAGGAGTTCTACCAGCTGTCCTTTTTAAAGCTAAAGAGATTTTAGAAAAATCAGAGGAGGATCTAGTTAATGCATTAATTGTTGCAGCTGCAATTGGTGCTATTATTGGAAATCGTGCGATGTTATCTGGAAGTGAAGGTGGATGTCAAGCCGAAGTGGGAGTAGCATCTGCAATGGCCACCGCAGCTATAACATATATGGCTGGAGGCTCACCAAACCAAATAAGTAATGCGATTGCATTAAATTTAAAGAATATATTGGGGCTTGTATGTGATCCAGTTGCTGGATTAGTTATATCACCTTGTATTAAACGAAATGCTATTGGAGTTGTTAATGCCTTCTTGGCTGCTGAAATGGCATTATCAGGAGTCACATCGATTATACCTGCAGATGAGATAGTCGATGCCATGATGAAAGTAGGCCGAAAACTTCCATATGAATTAAAGGAAACAGGATTAGGTGGAATTGCCGCAACAAAAACAGGAAAAAGAATAAAGAAAAGTATTTTTTCCGATTCTCAAGGATAACAATTAAAACATTCCAGATATGCATATAATCAAAATTCTAATTATAAAAATTGGCTAATTAATAACAAAATATCTTGATATATATGACAATTATTTTAATATTTGAATCTAAATTCTAATTTTCCTCAATGTTAATGAAAAATCGAAATATTTAAATTTTTCAATATATATTCCAATATAAAAATACATATTCCAATATATTCTAATATAAATAAGTTATAAAAAGTAAGTAAAATGAGTGTTAAATATGTCAAATGACGTTATAATAAAAGTAGAAAATTTAAAAAAGTATTTCGGTGAAGTTAAAGCCGTAAATGATATTTCTTTTAATGTATATTCTGGTGAGGTTTTTGGCTTATTAGGACCCAATGGTGCTGGAAAAACCACAACTATTAAATTACTATTAGGTTTATTAGAACCTTTAGAAGGAAGTATGAGTATTTTTGGGCTAAATCCTGAACGAGATGAGGTGCAAATTAAACGTCGAGTAGGTTATGTTTCAGAAGAACCATTAATTTTTAAATCACTTACTCCTAAAGATTTATTTAGTTTTATTGCTTCGATTAGAGGATTAGATGGAAATGAAGTTTCAGAAAAGGCAAAAGAATATTTAGAGAGTTTAGAAGCTGATGAATATTATGAGCAATTAATTGCTACATTATCGCATGGGAACAAACAAAAAATCCAGATCATAGCAGCTATCCTTCATGAACCTGATTTACTCATATTGGACGAGCCTATTGCGGGATTGGATGCAAAATCTGTGAAAGTCGTCAAAGAAATTCTTGATTTGCATACAAAACAAGGTGGTGCGGTTCTTTTTTCAACTCACATAATGGAAATTGCTCAAGAACTCTGTGATAGAATAGGTATTATAAATAAAGGTAAAATGGTTGGTATAGGTACCATTGAGGAATTACGTCAACAATCTAACAAGTTAGGTGCAAGTTTAGAAGACGTTTTTCTCAGGTTGACAGAACAAGACGCTTCTGTAGATGAAATTGTTAACAGATTAAGAGCATCTTATAAAAGGAAATTCAAAGGTGAAACGAGTTAAGATGGAAGAAGACGTTAAGTATAAATTTTATTCTTTAGCAAAATACCCTAATTTAGAAATTTTAATGGATTCCCAATTAGCTTCAGCGGGAGCTAATCAAGCAAAGTTATTAGAAAGATATAAGAAAAATAAGAAAGCAATCAAACGCCAACTTATTGCACTTAAAGTGGTTTATGGTTTTATTTTTGTGTTTATTCCTTTTTTTTCTGTATGGGGTTACTTAGAAATTATTGGAGGTTATTCATCATCTTTACCCCCACCACCAATTGAAACGTTATTATTAACTAATAGTTTTGTTTTTGGAATATTTTTTCTGATGTCAGTTCTTTATGTTCTTCTTATGGGATTATTTAGTACAAGCTCATTTATGTCTGGTAATGCCTTTAAATGGCTACATACTCTTCCTCTTTCAAAAAAAGATTTGAAAAAACTAGGTTATGTAACTATTTTTCGGAATCTTGATCTAGCTCTAATAGCTTTAGTTATTGGTTTTCCGACAATCTTATTAATTATGACACTAAATTTTTGGCTTTTTCTTATTTCTTTAATTTCATCTGCATTAAATGCTGTTTTTGCATTTAGTATTCTTGTTATTCTATCAGAGAAAATGGCTAAAATATTTTCAGAGGGTAGTGGTAATTCAAAAAAGGCTAGCATATTAAGAATTATTACGATGGGAGGGTTCTTTTTATTAGCATTTGGAACTTCTTTCCTACTCTCTTGGGCGTTGAATCTCATCGGAGACTTTTTCATTGTATTCCCTACTAATGAATCTGCTATGCTGTTAAATCGTATTTTAAGCTTTATTCCATTCCCTTTTGGAATAACATATATAATTGCTTTTATAGCAAATCCAGTACTCATACCCTCAGATTTGATTCTTACTTCAATGGTTGGTTTTGCTTTATTTATGGGATTAACATTCTTATTATATAAAGTTGCTATAAAGCAAGTTAAAAGTGTTACTGCTACTGAAGTTACGCTTATTGAGAAGCGAAAGAAGAAATTTGTTAGTAAAAAAGAAATATCAGTAGAAATCAAGACAATTTCAACAGTAAAATCATTTATTCGTAAAGATTTAATATCAACCACTAGGGATTACCAAAGTTTTATTTTTCTAATAATGCCTATTATCTACCCTGTTATACTAATTCTAGGCATGACACCGGTTATTACTGAGGAAATAGCTTCTATTGATAGCATAATTATATTATGGTCAGTAGTATTAGGCGTAAATCAATTCATACCTTTTATGCTTGTAGCTGGTTTTTTAAATATGGAAGAATCAGGAGCATCAATTTTAGCATCATTACCATTGCTTGCACGGAAACAAGCAAAGGCAAAGATATATTTGATGTTAACGATTCAAGCTATTGGTCTTGGATTGATGGGGGTTATATTAATGATTTTGACGAAATCCTTAATATTATTAACACTTTTTCTTCTTACAATTCCAATTGCTTGGATATTTCTTCTCTTTACATTTGAACTAAAGGTTCGTTTTTTTGGAAAAATGAAATACAAATATGTTGTTGAAGAGGTAAACAAACAAAGGAAGGTTTCAAAATGGATTGTATTAATTTGCTCAGAACTATTAATTTATTTTACTGTTATCATCATTGAATTTACATTGTTAAGTATATATGGAATTATTGGGATTATAATAGGTTTAATTATTATTGGAATAATTGGTCTTTGTTCTTTGCTATATGTTTTTACTAGGATGTTTCCTAAAGAAAGAGAAATTGTTACATACTACACAGGCGGATTGTTGAGAAGAAATGTAATTGCGGGAGCTGTTATTGTAATGGTACTCTACTTTATTTTTCTTAACTTAGTAGGAATCATTGAATTACCCTTCTTACAAATTCTGCTTGGATTACCATTACAATATGGGCTTTTAATTGAGGTTATTTTAATATTTCTTGTGTTCACACTTTTATTTTTTGTAATTACTCCCTATGGATTAAAATTGCCAAACGGAAAAGAATCTATTAAACAATATTCGTATTCAATTGGCTTTACACGGACAAAACCATTAGCAAGAAATATTTTAATCGGCATAGCCTCTTTCCTACTATATGCTCTATCGACGTGGCTTGTTGCTAACATATTGGGAACGTATATATTTGATCCTAATGTGTTATTCGGTTATCCTAGTTGGGTATTATTATATTATATGCTCTATGCTGGTATTTGGGAAGAGATTGCTTTTAGAGGAGTTATCTTAAATCTCCAATTAAGAAAATATTCAAAAATGACATCTGTTATTACTAACGGTATATTATTTGGTATTTTTCATTCTATTAATATATTAAGCGGTTTTGATCCATTATACATATTAAACCAAGTATTCTTTGCGACTTGTTTAGGTATAGCATTAGCTTACATATATGTTAAAACTGAAAGTCTTTTACCGTGTATGATGATTCATTATTTAGTTAATACATTTGGACAATTATTCGTTAATGCTACGTTTCCAAATGGTGCAATTGCTTCTGCATTCTTCATTTATGGAGCAGGATTAGTACCTATGATATTAATTCTATTGTTTACAAAATTAATAATTAGAAATAAAAAACCATAACAAAAATTCTAATTTTTTTCTAATTTTGTTATATTATTCTTTTGATTCATTAATTAAAAAAGCGATACATATATGCAATGCATTTTCTAAGGTTCCCTTTTTAATTTTATCAGGTGTATCAGTGTCTTGATGATAATAACTTGATCTAGTCTTCCAATCAGCGGAGTTTATAAATCCTGCTTTTATGTTCGCCTTTGAAAATGCAGCAGCATCAGAACCACCTGATAATCTACCTAAAGTTTTTTCTAATTTTCCAGAACCTAAAGTTTTTGCCTTTATTCCCTCGTGTTTTGCTGCATTTAATAGTTTTAGTACCATCTCTTCTGAATGTTTTGTTCTAGTAGTTGGTTCATAATCGATAACATGAAATCCATCAGGGGTCTCTAATCCATCCATATTTACAACCATAGTATTGTGATCATTTAATTCATCTAAATGCGAAGATACATACCGGTATGCTCCTCTCAAACCAGCCTCTTCGCAACCAAAAGCTATTAATCTAATTTCTGTATTATTTGGAATAACATTTTTATTATTTTTGAGATAACACCCAAGTCCAATAAGAACAGAACAGCTACTTAAATTATCGACAGCACCAGGTACTACATTACCTTTTTCTCCAGAAGGTACAAAGAAAAAAAGACCAATAATAGAAGGACTCCCGATTATTAGCAGCCATATTGACGTAATAAAAAAGACTGACTTTAGTGTAATGAATCCAATCACCATGAA
>JBHLPZ010000161.1:0-7457 GCA_048885325.1 Candidatus Odinarchaeota archaeon | reverse complement strand
TTTCAGCGAACAAATTGGAAGGAAAGACCTTAGACTCATTTCCAAAGCAGATTTACTTAATAAAATAGATGATTTATTATTCATATTTCAGCTTTTTTAAAGAAATTGCTTTTGATGACACAGATATTTATGTTAAAGCATACTAAACTTAAAAAATTAAAATAGGAAATGTAAAATATAAAAAATTAATTAATCCATAGCATATTTCTTTGTCCAAGAAGCCGCTTTAGCTTCAAACTTTTTAAGGGCTCTAAAATATTGTTCACCAGCTTCATGGTTTAAAGGATCACCAGGATTGAAGAAAGGTGGGTCTAAATGCATCATCATCTTCAAGGCTTCTATAATGTTGGTAAGGGTTTTGCTTGGTGTCCATCCAGAAGCACCTGTTCCTGCATCTACTTTTCCGACAAGATCGGGATTGATTAAATCTAAACAAATATTCAATTTCCCAGGAGGGATTGAGGAATCGATATTAGGATGCCACATTAATGTTACAGCGTAAGCATAGGGAGGGGCAAAAGGGTAATTGTCTGGAAATTTGACTTCAAATACAAATCTACCCTTAGAATATGGAGTTCCATCCTTCCCTAGAATTGTTAACCTTAAATGGTCAAT
Organism: Candidatus Odinarchaeota archaeon; assembly: GCA_048885325.1. GTDB lineage: Archaea > Asgardarchaeota > Lokiarchaeia > Sigyniarchaeales > SOKP01 > SOKP01. The sequence goes on along the minus strand of JBHLPZ010000161.1, from coordinate 6,842 downwards.
ACTGCGCCCCCAAGGTTCAATGATAACGAATGGATCGTCTTTATAGGCCTCTAATGCTTCAGCATAGTCAGTTTCTTCTCTCACTCTACATACACTTTATTTAGTTGAAATACAAATATTAAATAAATAAAATTTTTGGTTAAATAATTAGTTTAACTATTCTTTAAAAAATATTGCGAAAACGTTATTTTTTATATTAATTCGTATAAACTATTCAAAATAAAGAGATTGAAAAATCTTATTTTTACAAAATATTAATTTCTTAAAATATTGTGATTTCTCGGCTAAAATCGTAAAAATTATATTAATTCAATAATTACAAAATATATTGATTAACCCCCCTTAGCTCAGTCCGGTTAGAGCGCGCGGCTGTAGATATAATCGCGTATGAAGGTTTTTACCTATGAAAATACGTCAGCCAGCTGAAACCGTGAGGTCCCCGGCTAAGTTATTGCATTTCACAATAGCTCTGGAACGAATCCGGGAGGGGGGACCACTTTTATTATTACTTTTAATTTTAAATGTGAAAAATAAGACTAATCTCTTGACTTTTCTAATATTTGAGCGACATATTTAAATAATATCTAAAAGCATTTGATCATCAATAATATTTGAATAAATTTAAGGAAAAGAAATCTATTGCCTTATTGCACTATTTGTGGTTTAGAAATATCAGAGGAAGAATTTACATTTTTTGAAGATAAATGTATAGATTGTGTGCATGGACCTAGCACCGAGGAGGGGTTTAAGCTCATTACTGCAATCTTCATGGGTTTTTTTGGAGTTATATTTTTCATTTCCTCATTTTCATTACTTTTTCAGATTATTTTTAATAGTCATTTAAGAAGTTTATTGAGATCCGCATTAGGACTTCCTCTAATATTATTATTTTTAATCAGTATAACTCTCATGAGTTTTGCTATTAAGAAATTTCGAAGTTCAATTAGTTTAGAAGATATAGAATAACATTCAAAGGAAAATTTTATACATTTACTAAAATTTTAACATTATAAGCTGACATAGTTCATAAAATTCTTATTTTAACCGTAATTATTCTATAATATAAAAAGCCTTATTGAGTTAAATGAAGAAAAAAAATACTGCTGTGGTCGGTTTAGGCTGGTTCGGCAGAGCGCACGCACGTAATTTTTATAATCTTTCCAATCTTGTAGGTATTTGTGATAGTGATAAGAAAATATTAGAAATTATTGCAAAAGAGTATGATGATGTAAATACCTATTCTAACATTGATGATATGATTAAAAATGAGGATATCGCAGCAGTAAGCGTAGTAACTCCTCCAAAACAAATTCCGATTGTCGCGAAAAAATTTGCTGAGAAAGGAATAGATATTCTAATGGAGAAACCAATGGCATTAAATTTAGACGATCTTTTAACTTTTAAAAAATATGAAGATATTCGAATAATGCCTGGGTTTATTGAACTATTCAATCCTGTTTTTGAAAAATTGGTAAATAATCTTCCTGAAATAGGAGAGATTATCTCAATAGCTTCAAAACGTATTGGTTTATATCCAAAAAGAGATTGGGATATGGGAGTAATCCTTGACTTATCGATTCATGATATTTATTTACAAGAGAGATTAATTGGAAAAGATAAAATTATCAATGCTTTTGGTGTTAAAAAGTGTTTTATAGATAGTATTCATGCCGATGCTGCATTTATTATTATAGATTTTGGGACTGCGATTGGTCAAATTGAATCTAATTGGTTAACACCCTCTAAATTCCGGAGGATGTATGTAAATGGAGAATTTGGGGGGATAACAGTTGACTTTATAACTCAAGAAATTAATATTCGCAAAGGAATTGATTTACAAGGAGATTGGCCAGTAACTCAAGATATTAAGTATTCTCCACTAAGAGAAGATGAGCCGTTAAAAAGAGAGATCATTAATTTTCTCTATGATAAGGAAATGATTGTTAATTTAGACGACGGAATTAGAGTTTTAGATATTGCCTTAAAAATTATAAATAGTTAATTTTGATAAAATTATGAGAGAAATTATATGAATGAAAATAATCAAAAAGACGAACAGCATGAATTAGAGAAAATAAGATTAAGAAAAATGCAGGCTCTTATGGACGCAAAAAAGAGAGAACAAACTGTTAAAGATAGAGTGGTTTCAATTTCAGAAAAAGTAGATTTTATTTTACGCATTGTTTTAGCCCCTGATGCGTATTCATATCTGAATAATTTAAAAACAAAGGAACCTATGGTATATCAAAATATATATAATGAATTAGTTAGTCCAGATGTTATTCAAAATATCGATTACCTAATTGCTATAATACGACAGAGAGGCTCTGTTCCAAGAAAGATTCCCCTAGACGTCATAATATATATTGAGAGAAAAGTTAAAGGGATTAAGGGCAAAATACAAGTAAAAAAAGGTGACGGCGAAATGATGGATTTAGGTTCATATTTGACTAAATAGAAAAAGAGTCAAATTATTGTTCTCTTGCTGAAATTGTAGCAATAACTTCCCATTCTCCATTATTATACTGATTTGCAGCAATACTAGAAAATTGAAAAGCAAAAGGTCTCTCGAAAATTTGCTCCACCATAGGGCTAAATGAGCTTACAGCAAAAATTAAAAGTCTTTTCAAAATTCCTTCAACTTTTCCTTCGATATTTTGTTTGCTCATTATCTCTTTGATGGCTTTAATCTCTCCTTTATTATATCTGTACTTATATACTAATTTAAAATCAACTGGAGTGGGAGCTTCTGGATCTTCAAGCATAATACCCCTTTTTCTGAAGGGAAAAATTATATTTAAATAAAAATTGAAAATTTCCTCGTGATGATCTTTTAAAAGGTATGAAATTTTAAATCCTTCCTTATACTTTGGCCAGTAGGACTCCATTATTTCCAAAAGTCGTGGATAATTTTTGTATTTATTTTCACTTTCTTTTTGAAGGTAGTTTAGGAGTCTATTTTTAATTGGTTGGAATTCATTATCCTTTGCAACCCTAGCTACAAACTTTCTAAATCGCTGACTCATATAATCAAGATAAAAACTAGTTTAGTAAATACTTTTTACTCTTACCCTTATTTTTTTATATGATACTCTTATAATATAACTGTTTGGATTTAAAAGAATTACTATTGCCTAACTTATAAAAAATTTATAAAAGATTTATAGTAATTTTAATTTTTACTTATATTATGGTGGATAAAATTGGATTAATTTATACTCCACGGTATATGACATATAATTTTGGACCAGATCACCCATTACGTCCCCTAAGATTGAAGCTTACTTATAGCCTTATGGAAAAGTTGGGACTGTTAAACCATAAATTATTAGAGATTTATGAACCTAGAGAAGCTTCAAGGGAAGAGATTGAAACAGTTCACTCCTCAGATTATGTTGATGTTGTCAAAAAATTGAGTGATAATGTTAATGATAGAACAGTCCAACCTTATGTGTATGGGTTAGGTCCTGGAGATAATCCAATTTTCAATGGGATGTATGAAGCATCTGCACTAATATGTGGAGCTAGTATAAAAGCAGTGGACTTAGTTTGGGGAAATAATGAAATTGTGCATGCTTTTAATCCAGCAGGAGGACTCCATCATGCTTATAAAAATAAAGCTTCAGGATTTTGTATTTTCAACGATATTGCTGTAGCTATAAAATATCTTAAAAACTTAAAAAAGGATATTAGAATTGCTTATTTAGATATTGATTGCCATCATGGAGATGGCGTTCAATGGCTATTTTATGATGATCCAAACGTGTTGACCATTTCCTTCCATGAAAGTGGGAAATTTTTATTCCCAGGAACAGGTAATACTAATGAACAGGGAGAAGGAAAAGGAAAAGGATATTCTATTAATTTTCCACTATTACCAGGAACAACAAATAACATGCTAATAAAGCTCTTCAGGTATTGTGTACCAAAAATTTTGGAAGCATACTCTCCGGATATATTATTTACCCAATTGGGTGTTGATATGCATTATAACGATCCACTTACCCAAATGGGTATATCTATTTCCGCCTATAGAGATATTGCCCAAACTATGGAAACATGCGCGAGAGATTATTGCAAAGATAAATGGGTTGCCGTAGGAGGAGGAGGATATTTAATGACGGTTGTACCACGTGCATGGTCTCTCTTTTTAGCAAAAATGCTAAACGTAGAATTACCAAATGAATTACCTCCGAGTTGGGTAAATGAAGTAAAAGAACTTGTTCCTTACGAAGATGTTCCTTATTTATTATGGGATCGAAATGATAGTGCAGAATTACAGTTATTGTCTCATCCTGAAATTGCTAAAAAGATGATTGATTATAATAAAGATCTTAAAAAATTGTGCGAAGAAAAATATCTTCCAGACCTCATTAGAGCGTAAAATACAGAAAAATATTAATTATTTAAGTTATTCTTCCTTAGAATCCATTCATCAATCAGAAATGTTTGATTTGAGTCATCTTCTATGTTATAAGTTGACTTAATCGTTGATCTTGGAATCCATATTTCTAAATCATTATTAAAGTTTATTAAAAGGGCTTTTTCAGTCGAATTTTTAATCGAACCTACAATTTGGCTAGTTTTCCCCTCATGAACTTCGCTATTTCCTGTAGTAATACCTTTCGATTTTGGGGTGATGACTTGATTCTCATGAACACTTTTTAAGTTCTTTTTTGAGTCTTCCTTATATCCAGTAAAATTTGAGGTAGTAGCGTATTTTATTTTTTCTTTAATTATATGTTTTAATAATAACCGTAATAATTCAATTTGGGAATAATTTAAAACCTTGGAGTATTTGCCAATCCTTATCATAAGCTTTTTATCATTTTTTTCGTCCCACTTAAATGAAATCTGTGTTTTTGAATCTTTAAAGTTATGATAACTTGACCATGCCTTTTCTTTCTTTTTTAAGACTTGTAATATCATTATTATTTCGTCTATATTACATTTTATCGTCTTTCCTTCTCCTGCAGAGGGTTTTTCCCAACCTCCATTTTGTTTTTTCTGAATACATTTGAAATAAAGATATGGATCGCTTCTAGAGGAACTTAATACTGTTAAACCTGTTGATTGCCCGAAAAAACTTTGAGAATGTTTATCTACCATATTTCTCACATATTTCAAGGAATTCTTTATTTATAATTCAATACAGATAGATGAATTTATGATGTAGACTAGAGTTTAATAAAAAAGATGATAGAAATATTTAAAAAAAAAGTTATTTAGAAATTGGATTTTCAATTTCCTTTACTCCCATTTCAGTCCAGCTGCCGCATAGCTATCTGAAACACCCATTAATATTTCTGATTGGATACAAAAACCTTCAATTTGGCTAAAAGGGAAAAAATATTTGTTAAGTTCCATTGCTGCTTCTTCGCCTTTTCCCTTTTCTGTATAAATCAAATGGTATGCCTTCATACCGTCCTTTCCCGCTACTGTATTAAAAACGCGCCATTTTGTGACAAAAGGTAACTTTCTAGGTTGTTTTAAATATAATTTTGCTAAGTCCATTGCTTTATGGGGTGGACACCACGTTGTAATCATAATTAACATAGCTTTTTTACCTCGTTTGTTCTAAATCAATCCTTGGATTTCAAGGTAATAAAAACATATGATGGGAAAACATATAACTATTTTCATTTTTGTCTTAAGAAATCTTAAACTCATTAAAAATATAGAAAATTGTGAAACTCCTTCTTTTTTTATCTTATAAGTTTTATTCACATATCAATCATCTGATTGAAACGAAAAAATAAAATGAAAGAACTGTCCTTAGTTAGTACCCCTGCAGAATCCGGGATTCATAAAGTTCTAAAAACGTTATTATGTCAAAAATTGTGCGAGGATAATGATAATATAATAGAAAAATCTCTCGAAAAATATTTTGGTAATAGATTTGCCGATATATACTTGAAATTAAATAATAATAAGGAGATAGTTATAGAGGTACAGAATTCGAAAATTTCCGTTAATGAGCTAAAAAACAGAACAAAGGATTATAATGACAAAGGTATTTACGTGCTATGGATACTCCATGGGCAAGGCAATTGTGTGGTTTCACAAAAATCGCCAAAGGATGAAAAGGAGATTAAAATTAGCCCTGCTGAAAGCTTTTTACATAAAATTTATGGTGGACGTGTCTATTATATTAATTTAGTTCATAATAAAAAAAATATGTCAGTATCAATCCCCTTTGCACTCCACTTTACTAAATTATTAAATAAAAGAAAAAGAGGCATGTTTAGATTTAGGTACACAACTTTTTTTTACCGTAGCTCCAATTATATGGTAATTCCTAGTTGGAAATTATTGTGTACAGAATTTTCAGGAGTTAAAATAACCAGATTTTATGATAAAAACATTAAAATTCTATTAAAAGAAGAAGTTTTAAGTTATATGGATCATCATTCAAAATCTACAATAAAGAGTAAAAAACTACTCAAATCGATTGTTAAAAATTTTAATAAAAAGTATGGAAAATTTATGATATTAAATGTGTTGATCGAATTATATAATAATAATAAAATTAAATTTGATTATAAACTCATTAATAAAATTCGAAAGAAAATCTCTTAAATTAGTTATTAAAAAATGTAGGAGATTTTAATAATAGGCCCAAGGCATAGTAAATCGAATTCTAATTTAAATTAACTTGATTTTCTTAGATTTTCCTTTTTGTCCTAGGAAAAAATAAACATTTAAATATGAGCTCAGTCATAATTAATCTATCAACTAAGAATCGGATCGCAATGATATCAAAATATATTCTTATACCTAAAGCCGAAAGGCTCAAATACCTCAACCCTTAACCCTGTTATTAGATAAATACGTCTCCTCTT
>JBHLPZ010000160.1:6564-7518 GCA_048885325.1 Candidatus Odinarchaeota archaeon | reverse complement strand
CATTTTAATATTTAAATTAATTTCTAATGTTAAATGCATTTAAATTATAGGATTACGATATTAATTACAAAATTCAATAAAAATTATTGTAAGTGATTTATTATGCTATTTTTAAGTATAACTCGTATAATAACTGTCTATGTAGTTCAAGGATTTCTATTTGCCTTCTTTCTTTTCTTAGCTATTAAAATTTTAAAGCGCGATAGAAAGCGATTGAACGTAATATTTTCGTGTTTTTATATATCTGCTGCTATTGGTCTTATCGTAAATTTCATATATGCTCCTCTTGAAGATGAAGCTTTCGAAACTGTTGTACTTGTATTGAACTTTATCACCAATTTTGGAACATTTTATTCCCCAATTTTTCTGATCGTTTTCAATTTAATTTTATTGAAATCTGAAAAGGTAATTACTACAACTAAACAAGTTTTGGTGCTGATCGTATATGGCCTCGCAATGTTTTGTATGATATTCTTTATATTCGTCCCTGGATTTGGAGTTACCTTAAATGCTTCTACTAAATGGACCCCTCTTTGGAGTACGCCCTTCTTTATCTATTTACTAACTATTGAAACAACGGCAGTACTTCCATTACTTTATCTGTCAATTCAAATATATTCCAAATTCGAAGATGAAAATCTTAAGAAAAAATGGAGTTTATTTATATATGGATTATGTGCACTGATAATTTTTATGTATGGAATTTTTGTATCTAATTGGCTTAATAACGACAATTTTAGATTGATAATGGGAATAATAGGGCTGATCTTAGCGATAACGGGGGGATATCTAATGTACTCTGGCGTAGGACGTCAAATAGAAAAATAGTTTGTAAGAAGAAACAAATATATTTAATATCTAAAATTTTTTTTTTCTGTAGTAATATTATAATTTATAACATCAACATTTTTGGGTTCCTACACTCAAAAATTATTTAAAAGAAAATGTAATTAG
>JBHLPZ010000160.1:2742-6554 GCA_048885325.1 Candidatus Odinarchaeota archaeon | reverse complement strand
CACTCGACATTATGTCTAATGAACTTGAGCGAATAAGGGGTATTGGTCCAATTGCTGCAATAAATCTGAATAAAGCAGGAGTTAAATCTATTGAGGATGTTTCAAAAGCAAAGCCTGAAGAATTAGCTTGGATAAAGGGAATTGGTTTAATTTCTGCTAAAAAAATAATTGAAAATGCAAATGAACTGCTCAAGTTAGAAAAAAATATACAAATAGTATTAAATTCTATTAAAGAGAATTTTGCTAAAAATTGTCCTAAATGTGGAGGTCTAATGCAGAGTAAATATATAATTTTAGGACCAGAAAGACGACTAAAAGCAAAACAATGTATTTTATGTAAATTTTACATGCCTGAATGAGTTTATATTAATAAATGTAAAAAATGAAGGAAATTTTTTTTAATTAATCGCTATATTTTTCAACCTCGTATCCAGAAGGAGAAAAGGAATAAATAAGAAAGTAAATAAAGCCCAATGAACACTATTCCTGCTTTTCTGTCTACTTTTTTCCTAACCGCGATAAGTGTTATAACAATAAAGCTGGTAACTAAAGTATATAAAACCGTAGGAACCGCAAGACTGGCAGTTACTGTTTGCGGGAAAAGAGCTTGACCTATACCAATTGAGAGGGTAGAATCTACTATGCATGAACCTATTATATCACCAAGAGCTATATCATGATGTTTTAATCTAAGAGCATTAATGTCAACAGCCAATTCAGGTAAAGATGTTCCCACAGCCACTCCAAAGAAGCTAAGAATATATTCATGAACATTTAGCATACTAGAAATAGTTATAACTGATTCAACTATCATAATGGAACTGATAGTAACTCCTCCAAAAGCTAATATAGAAATTAGTAAATGAAATTTTTTACTTCTTGGAGCTTTTATTTTTTCAATCATTTCCACTCTATGCAATATACTTTCTTTATTAGCGTTATATATTAACCAAATATATATGCCCAAACAGCCAATCATAAGGATTGCGTCAAGTCTTGTAAAATAACCTTTCTCAACAACAGTAAATATTAATACCAATGATAATACTTCGCATGCCCCTAAAATTATAATATCTTTTCTATGAACAAAAAAAGCACCAGAAACTAATGGTAATATACCAAATACTAATGTGAGTTGAGTTAAATCTGAACCTACACTATCTCCCACATCAATATCTCCATGACCAAGTGCACATGAGACTATTGAATTGAATATTTCAGATATATCAGTTCCAATAGAAACTAGAGCAACTCCAATCACTAGTGGAGATACACCTAACGCTGCAGCAAGGATAGCTGAATGTTTAACTGCTTTAATACTGCAGAAAATGATTAATCCTAACCCACCAATTAACATAAAAATAGCTAATATAATCTCAATCATTCTTTACCAATATCCCTCTAAAAATATTTTAAATTTTTATAATCCTAATATGGGGGGTATTTCTAATCTTTCAAAAAAATATATTTAAAAATCGAAGTTAATGCCGCTTGAGAGGATTCTACCTACAATGAATCGTTGCGTTTAATTCCCATTTTTAAATTGTAATATAATATTTAAATATTTTCATTTTAGAGATTTTTTCAAATTTATTGGAGGATTAGATTTTGACCCGGATTTGAAAATCTTATGTGTTCAAATTCTATTTATCTAAGCAATCTTATTAACTCTGTTAGAATTTCACCACCATTACCTTTTAGAAAAACATCCGCTAAATCATCCATAATAGTGTTATCTCGATTGATGAATATCAATCCTGCTCCTGTAAATACAACAATTTCTTTAGAGCTTTTTATAATATCAACTGCTTGCGATAAAAGCCTATTGTTTATCATCTAAGAACATAATGATGGATTAATTTAAAAATTTAAGAAGGAAATTTAAAAAGCCTTTAAAAATTATAAAATTTTCCAATATCTTCATATTTATACTTTCCATATATGAACTCTTTAGTAAATTTCAGATACCTTGTATATAATTTCCATGTATTTTTCATTCTTTTTTGAGATTGATAAATTTGAAGCCACTCCGTTAATTTTTTTCTTAAATCTTCAGAAATTTTTACGGTAATTAACTTATTGTTTGAATCTTTATTAAATCTACCATATTGGGGCACAAAGTATACCCAATATTCAATATTTTTTAGTTGTAATACTTTAGCGGCCCCAATCGCAATATCATGAGTTGCTTGGTGGTCTTCATGGAGGTTATGGTCACTAGGTATTAATAATCGATCTGCATCCCTAATAATTGGCATAACTGTCTTAATACCTTCTTCTATATGATCTTGAGCTTTTGCATCGGGGAATTTTAACAGGTGGAGATTTTCTGGAGGCAAACCTAAAAATTCTACTGTTTTTTTAGCTTCAGTTAATCTTTCAGTGGCAATTTCGTCCTCGGTCATTTTTAAAGCCTCACTCGTTTTATCATCTTTCATTTTTCTGTAGCAAGCACGACCATCTGTAACTGTTATAATGTGAATATCATGTCCTTGTTCAATCCAATTAAAAATGATTTGCCCAGCTCCCATTAATAGATCGTCTGGATGAGGCTCAAAAATTACTATTTTCAGAATGATCACTAAAGTTATTAACTAAAATATAATTTTTTTTAATTTTATAATCACCAGCGCCATAATATATCTTCAGCATAACCTAACATATTTTTAATATGAATTTTCTCACCATTATCTAATATTAAATCACCATTGTACAGTCCATGCATTAAAGATGAATTTAATTTTAAAATTCCGAAATTTATTTTCTCTGTATGTGGAATTAGAGGTGTAAGCATCATGGTAAATCGATTATCATTACTACTAAATTTCCATGGCTTTTTAGAGTCTCGATTTTCATGGTGAAATTTAACTTCATCAATTTTATGGGCTTTTCCATCATAAAAAATAATATTTTCTGTATGCGTCGAAAGATCTCCAAATCCATAGCCAATATTGAAAGCAACAGGTACTTCATCGACAATTCCGCATGCAGAACCCCATAACCAATGAGTTTTATATGGCCAGATTCCTCGTCCCCAATCCATTAAACCGAATGATGAATTTGGAGCGAATTCATAAACTTCTTCTCCGAGCTGTAATTTTCCTTTTGTTGGCATCATATTTATCTTATGATTATAATAGAATAGTCTAGGGTCCTCCTTATAACCGGTTACAACCACTGTATTATCCCAATTTGGATTGTCATCAAGAGTTATAGTACCTTTTATTCCCTTATCTTGGAAAGAAGAGTCGTTGATTGAAAGAATTCGTTTATCGCCCTGCTTTGAGATAGTGGCTTTAAACTTTTTTGTTGGAAATTCAATAATGCTATCGTCTAATGAATTTAATGGTAAAAGTTTAGACTTAGTGAAAAATTTGAAAACACCTTTACCTTCCCTACTTTTATTTTTAAAATCAAGCCACACATAACTCATTTGTGTGAGATATCCAATATCTCCTATGGTTAATTGAAATCCAAAATTTTTATTTAAAACTGAAAAATGGTCCCATTCTTTTATTCGAGTCCATCCCTTTCCTATACTTTCCTTATTGTACTTTAATATTGGCTTTCGAGCCCAACCTCGTTGTACAAGAGAGCCGTCCTCATTAAATAGATTTGAAGGTTTAGTAATTTCTAATTGCTTTACCATTTTATCTTTCACATTACTTAATACTTAAAAATAAAAAAATACAATTTTACATCATAAAAAATTCTTAATTCCAAATATGTATTTAGAATTTTAGAACCAAAAATACTTTTTGCTATGGATTAATGAATGCGAATGCCCTTTAAGGTTGATTTGGTTTTCAATA
>JBHLPZ010000160.1:0-2642 GCA_048885325.1 Candidatus Odinarchaeota archaeon | reverse complement strand
AATTTTAGAACCAAAAATACTTTTTGCTATGGATTAATGAATGCGAATGCCCTTTAAGGTTGATTTGGTTTTCAATAGCTTATTGAATTCAGAATTTTTAATGTTTTTTATATGAAAATATAATTTTAAAAGTGATTGCAGAAAGCTTACAGAGACTATGGTTAGAGTAAAGATAAAAAGTATGCCTTCTATTAGAAATATATCTCTCTCTACAATAGCTCCTAAAAAAAGGGGACCTAATCCTTGCAGATTTAATACAGCTTCTATTAATATAATTTCCGAAATTAAAATTGAAGTAATAAAGAAACCTGAAGAATTTAAGAAACTTTTCTTTTTTTTAATAGCATAACTGGATGGATCATAATTATTAAGCATATCTCTTCTTTTCATAAAAGTCAGTTTACTTATCAATGATATAGACAGTATTGATGTCATAATAATCAATTGGGTAAATACTTCAATTGTAATCTCATTGCTTAACAAATATATAAATAACACTAGTAAAAAACTAGGGATAGAAAAAAATAATAATAGGATAACCCTAATCAACTTTCTATAGATTCTTTTTTTATTAGTTTCTTTAAATGAAGTTCTAATATTGAAAAATAGTAGTATAGAAATCGGTATTATTAATATTATAAAATAGTTGGATATTCTTTCAAGAATAAGTTCTTTAACTGGACTTCCTAACGAATAAGAATCAGAAGCCCATCTATATCTTATGAGATATCCCCAATTACCCGTAAATAATCTTCCTAGGTATAAGAAAAATTGTTGCCATAATGGGAGATGTAATCCTAACTCATATATACGCCAATAGTCCTCAACACTAGCTCTAGCAGGTAAATAAGAGCTAAGAGGTTCTCCCGGTAAACTCCGAAGAAGGATAAAATTAAGGAATAACACCCCAAATAGGATTAATACATGTTTTAAAAAAGAATTCACTATATAGCGTACAATATCCGCTTTTTTTCCAAAATGAGATGTAATTTTCGAATTAGTTTTCATATTACCTTTTTTTAAAGAAGAGATTATCATTTCAAGAATTATAATAAATCCAGTTAAAATAAACAAACCTCCTAAGAAAAACCCATAAACTAACATGTAAATAAAACAAATAATAATATATGTAATCCGAATTGATGAAATTAATACGCGTCTATTAATCCCACCTCTTTTATATTCCAAATTAATTGGTTGAGATATCTTTTTATTTTTTTTAGGAGCTTTTATAACTTCAAGTATTAATATAACACCTGTTAAAATGAATATTCCTCCTAAAAATAATGAAAGTTCGAAAAAGTTATAAACAAAATTGGAAATTAAAAAAGCAAAGAAGTATATAATGTAGCTAAGTATAATGAATAGAAGCCTCTTAACCAGTTTTAATTCTGGTTTCTTAACCGAGGATTTTTTGCTAAATTTTGGAAAGAATTTATTAAAAATGCTTATTAAAATTACTGTAAAAATTGCTGATATAATAAATAAAGTTAGAAATAAACCAAGAAAATTATTAATAAAATAAAAATAGTTAGATATTACAAGAATTAAGTAATATAGAATATATTCAATAACAAAGATTAACACCCATTTACTTATCTTATTTTCTGGTAGAATTTCTTCAAGTACATAAGAAAATCTTCTCTTTCCAAATAGACGAACCCTCAATAAGAAAGTTAAAATTAAAAAAATCAAAACAAAGGGTAATGCAGCCAGAACAGTTAATAACAACTCTATAAACCTATAATGAGATACATATACTAAAACTGGGGCTAGTGTAGCAATAATTTGAATTAATATCATGATAATTAATTTAGCTTTAGCATGATCGCGAAACACGATAGGTAAGGCGCCTATTATCGTTCTTCCAGTAGTCTCCATATTAAGTAAATTATAAACTATCATACCAGAAATCACAAGACTAAATCCCAACACTATGACCCAATTATAGTATAAATCTCTACTTAGTAAGTCTCCACCACCAGCATAACTAAGATTGAAAAAAATCATGAAAACAAATGACATGATTATTGGCATAATAAAAGACATAAAAGTCTGGATATTTCTTGAAGCAATTAATAAATCTTTTCGAAGAAACGCCCTAATTGTTGAAGTGATTTGAATTTTTGGTTTATCTTTTTTATCTGATAACTCACCTTTGTTTACTTTATATTTTAATGATATTATTTTGTTAAGCGATTTCAAGGCTTTACGAAAAAGGATGTAAATTACAATTATATACAAACCAAAACCAAAGAGGGGATTTAATAAATAGGGAATGTCTATTTGGGAAGTGGTTGTAAATATAGATAATAAATAACTTGGATTAAAAGGAAAGGGTATTAAGCTCAAAATTGCATTATAAAGTGGAGAACGATAGAAATTTAAACTAGCGATGAGAATGGAAACTAATGAACTCAAAATCATCTGGATTATAAAAATACTTCCAAAAATGATTATTACATAACTGAAAGTATTTAATACTTGAATAAATAATGATTTTTTAGTCTTTAAGTTCTGTTTTCGTATCAGCTTAGCGATTTTTTCGCCTAGGATGATTAATATGCTAATTGAAAAAGTAATATTCAAAATTGAAGTCCCAAGAGCAAGAAAAAATACAATAATATTTTGTGTAACAAAAA
>JBHLPZ010000159.1:0-7543 GCA_048885325.1 Candidatus Odinarchaeota archaeon | reverse complement strand
TATAATGTACCACAATCTTTACATTTCGAGCCCATTAGTTTTTTATTTTGTAAAAATTCTAAATAGCTCTGTATTGTAAAATCCTTATCTATATCTGACATTCTTTTAATCTCACCTCTATTTCTGATAAGTTGTTACCACACATGTGCCCCCAGATCCTCCTAAATTATGGGTCATCGCTCTTTCAACATCAAATTTTACTTGTCTATTCCTTTCTGCAATACCTCGCATCTGTTTAAAAATTTCTACTGCCATTGCTGCTCCACTTGCCCCAACAGGGTGTCCTTTACTTTTAAGTCCTCCAGAAGTGTTAATTGGTAGAAAGCCGTCTCGTTTTGTTTCTTCATTTTTAATTGCTTCGACAGCTTTACCTTTTTCATAAAAACCTAAGTCTTCAAGTGCGACAATTTCAGCGATAGTAAAACAATCATGTACTTCACAGATTTGAATATCTTTAGGTTTTAATCCAGACATCTGATATGCTTGCCTTGCTGCCTCTTTTGTCGCAATAAAGGAGGTTAGTGAATCCCTATCATGTAACGATAAAGCTGCACTACCTTGACCTGTACCAGTTATCCAAATAGGTGTATCTGTAAAGTCTTTAGCTTTTTCTTCTGATGCTAAAAATAGACATGCTGCTCCATCAGTAATTAAAGAACAATCAAATAATCTTAATGGATATGCTATAATTGGATTAGCAGAACTTTTAAGAAAATCGAATTCATTCGACCAATCAGGAATCTCTCTTCCCTGTTGTTCATATCTTTTCCTTTTGCTTATCATCATATCTTTAATTGATTGTTGCATTTGAGCGTAAGGATTTTCCGCACCATTTTCATGGTTTTTAATACCCACCCTCATTAAATCTTCCACTGTTGTACCATATTTGTGAAAGTGTGCTGAGGCTAACGTTGCATATAATCCTGGAAATGTAGCTCCAGCAGGATATTCAAATAAGCTGTCGGAAGCAGTTGCTAATACATCAGTAACTCCTGCTGTTGGGAGTTCTGTCATACATTCTACACCACTTACTGCTATTACATCATGTATACCTGAAGCGACTGTAATAATCGCTTGTCTTAATGCTATGCCACTACTAGCACAAGCTCCTTCAAATCTAGGCGCTGGTTTTGGGGTCAATCCTACTAAATTTGCCATCTGAGGGCCTAAATGGCCTTGATGATTAAATAAATCTGAAGAATAATTACCTACATAGCAAGCATCAATATCTTTGGGCTCAATTCC
The DNA here is from genome assembly GCA_048885325.1 of Candidatus Odinarchaeota archaeon. Classification (GTDB taxonomy): domain Archaea; phylum Asgardarchaeota; class Lokiarchaeia; order Sigyniarchaeales; family SOKP01; genus SOKP01. The sequence goes on along the minus strand of JBHLPZ010000159.1, from coordinate 6,298 downwards.
GTTATCTACTGTTTCAACTGCATTAAGCCAAGCATCAATCCACAAATCAGGATTACGTTTAACTGGGAAATGATTTCCAAATTTAGACATTCCAGCTCCCACCAAAGCAACTTTTCTAGCTAATTTTCCCATTTTTTTATACCATTTATTTGTATTTAATTAATATAAAAAATTAATAATTTGAATTGTTGACATTTTTTATTTCTTTTTCTTTCACTTAATAGTTAATATTTTTATCTATTTTTTCATTAGTTGAATTTATGTCAAAATTAGAACCAGTCAAATGGGAAGATTATAAAGTGGGAGATTCAGCAGAATTTACCAAAACTATAACTGAAGAGGATGTAATGAAATTTGCTGAAGTGACTGGAGATTACAACCCTATACATGTTAATCCCGAATATGCAAAAACTCAGATGTTTGGGAAACAAGTTGCACATGGTGCTCTGAGTTCTGGTTTAATTTCAGCTGTTTTAGGTACTAAATTGTTTGGACCAGGTATTTTGTATGGTGGACAGACTGTTAAGTTTATTAAACCTGTGTTTTTTGGCGATAAATTAACCGCTGTTGGTACAGTGAAAGAGAAGTTCACGAAAAAAGAAGGCAAATTAAAATTCATCATATGTGATACAATAGTAAAAAACCAGAATGATGAAGTCGTCACATCTGGAGAAGGAACAATAGTATTTATATAATCTCTAAATAAAGTTAACATCGGATATATTAATATTCTATACCTAATCGCGCATTTATTCCCTTAGAAGCATAATAATGCTTTATCATTCTCATCTCTGTTAATAAATCAGCCCTCTCCTTTATTTTTGGATGCATATTTGGTCCCCCGGTTAAAATTAATTCAACTCTTTCTGGCTTTTTTTCTATTAACTTTAATACAGATTCAGCTTCAACTAAACCATACGCGATCGCAACGCCAATCTCGTCTAAAATGACAATATCATAATCATCACTCATAATGATTTTTTCTGCAAATTCTAAGGCTTTCTTAGCTTGCTCATAATCAATATCTCTTGGTTCACTAATTAAATCTGGAGTACCAAACTGCTTTACTTCAAAATTAGGTGTATTTTTAATTGATTCTAACTCACCATATCGATAATCTCCTTTCATAAATTGAACCATGTACACCTTAAAACCATGCCCAACTGCACGAAACCCTTGTCCCAAAGCAGCTGTAGTTTTACCCTTGCCGCGTCCAAAATAACACTGCACTAAGCCCACTTTTAATCTTTTTCTTGTGATATAAAACCACCTGATTTAATTAGAAGTTAAAAAAGTAATTAATCTTCTTAATTCCATAAAAGTTAAGATAAATTGGGTAAGACTCAATTGTTTTTTTAATTAACCATTTTTATACAATGATATTTTAAATATGAAATAGAATAAAGAAAAATAAATAAAAAAGAAAGTATTGAGTTAATATTTGCTAACTTTGACATAAATTTTAGGCATTTTATAAATTATTAAAATTATAAGTATTGCTGCCACTATTCCAATTGCTAATCCAATGAAATAAGACATTGGAAAATTAAGCAAGAATCCTATTATAATTACAAGAACTAAAACGGCGATTACTAAAATTATTTTAAATACCCATGAAATATTTTTCCCTTTTTCAAGACTCATATTTTTTCCACCAAATGACTTTTCATTTAAAATATGATAACTTTTAAAGATCTGATTTATTTATAACATGTCTAATTTTTTCTCTTTCGGAAAGCTTCAAAGAAAGTTCTTTTTTTAGGTTTGATAATTCATTTTGTTTAATACGAATATCACTCTCCTCATCTATAATCGTATTTCTGGCTCTACTTAGTAACTTTTCTTGTTTATTTATTTCATCTTTATCGATAGATATTTTATTTTCTGGTGCCTTATTTTTTTGATCTTTTGCATAATTTCCTTGAATTTTTGCTAATTTTTCTCGCTCTTTAGCAGCATACAACTTATCATCTACAAGATTTATGATTTTTTTTGCTATTTTCCTTTCTAAGAAAGCAATATCACTACTTATTTCAGTAATTTGTTGTTGAATAATCGCTATTTTCTGATTATATAATGCAGACTCTTCTTCACTCTTTAGATCTAATTCTTCAATTTCAATATAGCCTTTTTTCTTTAGATTACGTTTTTCAATAACAAGATTTATTTTTTTTTCCGCCCATTCCCTTTTTATTCTTGCAAGTTCTAATTCTTCTTTAACAAGCAACTCACGTGCCTTAGCTCTTTTTAATTCAGATTTTCCAACCAAACGAGATTCTTTTGCTAATTCTTTTTCTTGCTTTGCTAGCTTAAGATTTTCTTGGGCCATAACATCAAACTTATCTATACTTTCCATTTAATTCTCCTCTTATATCTATATATGAAATTTATTAATAATAATGAGTTTAAATTCTTTATGTATATTTTCTATAATATTAATTTAACAACAAAAATTTTTAGAAATATTTTCTAATAATAATAAATCTTTAAATGAAGATTACATAAAAATAAAAATTTATTAGTTTTTTTACCTTTCTACCCCTTCCAAATCTTTACTTTAATCTTTTTACTATCAGAATTCATGATTTTCCTTTTCGAATAATTAAATATACTGTGAAAGATTCCATTAGTTATTTATTTTTTAATTTCTTCTCTTAAAGTTAAATAAACCTGAAAGTGATTATATGGGAAATTTTGAAGGATTAACCAATAAAATAAACAAATATCTACGTTTATCTACTTTTCCTATAGGAGTAAAATTATTAGAAAATTCAGAAGAACTTAAAAATATCAGATTTCTAAAAAAACCAGAAAAAAAAGTAGCTGTCTGTCAAATTTTCAGCTATGCGAGGTACTATGGATGGACTATGGGTTGTACTAAAGAAGATAATTTATGCCCACTTGCTGGAATATCTCTTGGGTTAGAAGAATCATATGAATTATTTGAAGAAGGTGCTTTTTTCGTGGGTAGATATAATGAAACTAAAGAAGCTGCCAAAAAAACAACAAATTCAATGCCTAGAATGCCCTTTGGTAAATTTTCTGCCATTGTAGCTGGTGCCTTACACCGTATCGATTTCACACCAGATATAATCCTAATCTGGGGAAATTCTGCTCAAATTATGAGGATTATTCAAGGGTACCTATGGAAAAAGGGAGGGAGGATTTCAATGTCAACTTTTTGCGATGGCGTTTGTGCAGATATTATCTCAAATGTATTAATTACAAAGGATTTACAAATAGCTTTTCCTTGCCTTGGCGATCGCCGATTTGGTATGGCTCTAGACTCAGATTTAATAGCATCAATACCATTTGAGCTTGTTGATGATATATTAAAAGGAATAGAAAGCACACATAAAGCAGGTACAAGATATCCAATTCCTTTTCAACTATCAACTCCTGAATTCTTTGTCAAACTTAAAAAACAACTGGATAAAATAAAAAAAGATTAATCTTAAATGAGAATTAATTATTTATTTAAAACCAGGTCCTTTTACTTTTTTCAAGTTTTTCATGGAACTTTCTTTCATCTTTCTTTAATTGACCTACTTTACTGTTTCTCGAATATGGTTTTATTTCTTTTTGGTGTGGTTTCCCTTCTTTATCATGTTGATGATCTTTAAGATGATTTATCCTATGCTCGTATTTTTTACTCGTATTAATCATTCCCTTAAATAATTAAAATCAAGAAATATATCTACATTTCTTTATAATATAATCGTTATTTCTTCTTCTTAAATATAGAGTTCAAATAAATATTTAAAAGTTTGGTATAATTAATATAAGGATCTGAGAATTATTAATAATTGAGTTGTAGATTATTGATTGGTATTATTTCTATAAGAGCCATTCTTATTTTTACTTTTTGAGAATAAATCAAGATTTTTAATTTAGTATGTATAAATTCTAAATATTATTTTATAATTTATATTTAAGATTAGATTTTATGAGGGGATTATAAATCAGAAAAAGCAAACTTATGTCTTTAGAGGAAGCAATCTCTACTAGTGTTCAAGATGGTGATTTAGTTGGAATAGGTGGGCTCTCTTTTTGGAGGAAGCCAATAAGTGGTTGTCGAGAAATAATAAACCAAAACATAAAAGATTTAACAGTATGTACATTTGTTGGTGGAATTGAGGTTGATATGCTAGTTGGCGGAGGATGTGTTTCAGAAGTTAAATCGTGTTTTGTAGGAATGGAAATTTTTGGAATGGCTCCACATTATAGAAAAGCAGTTGAATCTGGTTCTATAAAAATATCTGAAGAAAGTGAAGCAACAATAGCACTAGGTTTAAGGAGTTCCTTTCTTAAAGTGCCATTTATGCCCTTAAAGGGTATTATAGGAACAGATTTCCCAAAAGTTAGGAATGATATCAAACAGATTGAAGATCCGCTAGGATCTGGAACCCAATTAATGGCTGTACCTAAAATTGATTTAGACGTAGCTATTTTGCACGTACCTTATGCAGATGAGTTTGGTAACGGAAATATTGCAGGAGCGGTGTGGATGGATGATGATATGGCAAAAACAGCCAAAAATACTATTATAATATGTGAAAAACTTGTTGAAACGGAAGATATTAGGCATTTACCCGGAAAGGCTCAATTGCCATTGCAAACTACGACAGCTGTAGTGAAATCTCCTTTTGGGGCTCATCCTACTAGTTGTTATCCTATATATACTTTTGATCCCCTTCATATTCAGGAATATCTTAAAATGGATTTTGAAGATTATAAGAAAAAGTTTATCATAGATAAAACTCCAATACAATATTTTGAAAAAACAGGAGGAGTACAAACAATTTTTAACATATTATTATAATTGTAATCAAATTTTCAAAAATTAAAAAAGAGTGTCGTTTTATGAATCAAGCTAAAGAAATGAATCAAACTTTAGAATTAATAAAAAATAGAAAAACTATTCGTGCATATAAACCAACACAGCTCTCTCAAGAAGAAATTGATACTATTATTTATGGAGCGATGAGGGCACCTACAGCAGGTAATATGATGATGTACTCCATTATTCAAGTGACACAACAAGAGAAGAAGGAAAAACTTGCAATAACTTGTGATAATCAACCTCATATTGCAAAAGCTCCTTTAGTTCTTATTTTCTTAGCAGATATGCAACGTTGGTGGGATTATTTTCAACTTAGTATGGTTCCTACTCTATGTGATAAAAGGGGTATAGATTTTGAAACTCCACAAGAATCTGACTTGTTACTTGCATGTTGTGATGCTTTAATTGCTGCTCAGAATGCAGTCATCACAGCTGAGTCATTAGGAATAGGGTCTTGTTATATTGGTGATATTATGGAGAACATCGAAATACACCGTGAAATGTTTAATCTCCCTAGATGGGTATTTCCTATTACAATGGTCTGTTTTGGATACCCTAAAACAGATAAAGAGAAGATACCATTAAAAAGACGATTCCCCAAGAAATTTATCCATTTTATCGACAATTACGGTAGATTAAATAAGGAAAATTTTACTGAAATGTTTCATAATGTAAATAGAAATTTTAACATAACATTTGCTAAGAATTTAGGGCAACAGTTTTATTTTGGAAAATCTGGTGCTGATTTTTCAAAAGAAATGCGTCGATCTGTTAAAGTCGCTATAAAAGATTGGATAGCAAAAAATAATGTATAATTTGTAATAAACGAGGTATAAAAAAATGAGTGAAGATTCAAAAGATTATTCTATAGATGAGATAATGACAGTCTTAATGTCAAGAGAAGTACGAAATGATGATGTTATGATTGTTGGAGTTGCTACTCCGATGGTATGGGCTGCATTTACGTTAGCAAAATTAACCCATGCCCCCGATGCGATTTATCATTACATTATGGGGAATACATTTGTAATGGAACCTAGACAGGTATCATTACTGTATCTTGAAATGAACACTGCAAGAGCCTATAGATTCCAAAACTCAGTTGAATGTACATTAGAATCACTTCCCTCTGATAAACTTACTACAATAGAATTCTTTAGACCTGCTCAGGTTGATCAATATGGAAATACTAATAATGTTTGTATAGGTGATTGGTACAAGCCCAAGATTCGTTTACCTGGATGTGCGGGAATAGCTGATTTTAGTATGTTTTATAAACGAGGTTCTTTTTTATATACTCCTCGCCATGATACAAGAACTTTTGTATCCACAGACAAGTTATTTTTTATTTCAGGGGTAGGGTTTCCTGATGGCAAGCCTTCTATATGCGGTGGTTCTGGTCCTCAGTGTGTGATAACTAATTTAGCTTATTTAGATTTCGATGATAAAAGCAAA
>JBHLPZ010000158.1:0-7593 GCA_048885325.1 Candidatus Odinarchaeota archaeon | reverse complement strand
TGCAGCTCGTTTTTAGTAAGATAAGAAAGATAACCTTGTTGGGATAGGAACTCTACTACAGCAGGATACCCACTTACGATTCGTAGAGCAATCTGTTCTTTAAATACCTTTCTCGCTTGAGGATCGCCTGCATCTGCAAGGGCTTTTAAGAGTGGAAATGCTAAGTTTCGATGTAATAATCGAGTATCGTAACCATTCTCTGCCCATGCCTGCATATTCGAGCAATGCCCCCAAAATTCAGTCTCAGGAGTAATTCTCCTAAAATATGAATAACTATTATGATTTCCCTCTAAAGAGCGGTCTAACTGATCTGCTGCCTCATCAATTGATCTGATATTATCATATTCACGCATTCGTGAAGTAGGAATATTTAATAACAGGTACTTACATTGGTTAAATAACCTTCCTTTCACATAAATATTAGTACGAGAATGCTCTAATTTAAGAGAAAGATAGTTATTAATTTTAAAATAAAGCATTGAAACGACCTATTCCTATGGCGTAAGAATCTTTAGTTTGGGGGTAACCATAGAGAACTAGTGGTGATATAAAAAACAAAACAGATTATTGATTTTTAATGATTGATTAAAAAAATGCAATATTTATTTATATAATATTAAAAAACTTACAATAATAAACTATGACAAAAATCTGCAGCTCTTGTCTTGCAGAAATTAAAGTGGCCTTTCAATTTTTTACGAATAGATTAAATTATGTATAATTAACCTTTAATTTTTTTAAAATGTTTATTATTATTAAGTTCAGTAGTATGAAAAAGAGTCGATAAAAATTAGTGAAATAACAGAAGGTACTAATTATTTGGAACGCATTAAATATTTGTTAAAAGTGATGAATCACTTACATCTCACTTGAAAGCAAAAGTTGAGTTCAATTTATAAATGATGGTCAATTACATGCGAAAATCATTAATGACCGTATCTACTACGCCATATGGGAAACAAAATTCTATGAGGAAAGATAAATAATAAAAGCTATCATATAGCTCCACACAGGGTAAATTAGAATTTTAAAGATATTTGGTAGTAGAGTTATAAAATATTTTTCCCGCCCTTTTTTTAAATAACCTAAAAAACTGGACAGAAGAGTTAAATATCTCTTTATTATTTTATATTATGTCACATAATGTGGCAGGAAATTTTTAGGTGAAATTTAATGAAAAAACGTATTAAAGTAAGAGTTAAACAGATTAAAATAGTATTAGTAGGTATTTTCTTGATTCTTTTATGTTGGTCAAATATGACGATGTTTTTTTCATTTAAAGACAATTACGCAGATATTCAGGCCAGTACAGATCAATATATACCTAAACTTCAGGATACGGATGAATTGATATTATTACACTCTTATGATTTCGAGGATAATGTAGTAGGTGAAGATCCATTCGGTACAAGCCTAGCTGTTAAAGAAGATCCGGCAGACGGGAGTGTAGAGGTTGCAAATCTCGGAGATGTACAACAGAACCATGTTCTAATGCATAAAATAGAAAGAGCTGATGGCAAACGAGTATGGGTTAGAGACAACGTCTCCATTTACGGAAACACTTTCCATGCGGGAGTCATAAGTTTTCGCATTTACAAACCTGATACTTCGGGATTTGAGGTGGGTATTGGAACACCTAACGAGGAAGCTATCCATATATGGTTCTGGCATGGACAGATAATCGACAGAACAAGATATTGGTATGTTGAGGGTGATGATGGATATATTGCAGATCATCCTTTAAACCAATGGTTTGAGTTGGTTATTTATTTTAACCTTAGCCGAGGTTGGATGCTTGATATAGATGATATACGATATGGAGGTGATTATGAATACGGATATATTGTGGAATTTACAACAGATATTTCGGTTATAACTTATTCCTCGTTTGCATCAGGAGGAGGCTCTGGATACGCACGTTTCGATGACATTGCATTTTATTATTATGAAGAAAAGCCAGAAATATCTCATATATATATAGATGATTCAGATCCTAATAACGATTGGGATCATGCTCTAAACCAAGGTTGGTGTACAGGGTCAGGAACTTGGAATGATCCTTACATTATAGAAGATCTCATTGTTAATGCAGAAAACTCACCTACGGGAGAAGGAATTTACATACTTAATTCTAAGAATTACTATTTCATAATTCAAAGCTGCCAGATTTACAATTCTCACGTTGGGGAACTTAAGCATGCTGCTATTAAACTGAATAACACTAATAATGGGACTATAAAAAATAATAAGTGTTTCAATAACCTTGGAATGGGTATATTTTTAATTAACTGCAAAAATAATACAATTTTGGGAAATTCAATCCTTAAAAACATAGGTTACGGTATATGGTTATTTATCAATTGTGAAAATAACGTGATTTCAGGAAATAACATAACTGAAAACTCTTTCAGCGGAATAGTTATAGAGGAGCATTGCAATGGTAACTTGATTACAGGGAATGTTATAAATAAGCACCGTATTAATGGGATACAGCAGTGGTGGTTTTGTAATAATAATACCATTTCAGAAAATATTATAAGTGCCAACGGGCGATATGGGATATTAGTTTATTATTTATGTGAGAATAACATAATTTCGGGAAATATTATAAGTGAGAACAAGAGAGATGGTATAATTCTTGATACGTTTTGTAATAATACCACCATTTCGGGAAATATAATAAGTGAGAACGAAATAAAGGGGATATATTTTTATAGAAATTGCGATAACAATACCTTATCCGGTAATATTATAACTAAAAATTACGATGGAGTATATTTAGAAGATGAATGCGATGGAAACATCATTTTAGAGAACCTTATAGGGAATAACTCGAATAATGGAATAAACATACTTGGAACAACCTGTCAATATAATTTAATTTATAAAAATTCATTAAAATACAATGGTGTATCGCATGCAAGCGACTCTGGTACGGATAATCACTGGAATAACTCAATAATGGGAAATTATTGGGATAACCACACATACCCCGATCTTGACAACGATGGAATTGTAGACATTCCTTATATTTGGATTGCTGGAAATGCAGATAGTAAAGACTTTTTTCCATTAGTAGATGATCCACTTCGCATTAGTGATAATGTATATATAGATGATTTAGATCCAGATAATAATTGGGTACATGCTCTAAACCAAGGTTGGTGTACAGGGTCAGGAACTTGGATTGACCCCTACGTTATTGAGAATCTCATCATTAATGTTTATAATTCACCAACTGGAAGTGGGATCTATATAAATAATTCTAAAAGTAGCTATTTTATTATTGAAAATTGTCGAATTTTCAATCCAGGTATTGGGACAAAAGATGCAGCTATAAAACTGGTTAACACTAATAATGGAGCTTTGATAAATAATACTTGTTCCAATAAGGTTGGGAAAGGAATATCATTAACTAATTCCCATAATAACCACATTTTAAGAAATACTGTGAATAATAATGGTATTGAAGGAATACGATTAGATTTTTCTTTGAACAATATAATTTCTGAAAACATAGTTAATGAAAATAAATTCGGGATTTTATTATATAGATGTAATAACAACACCATTTCGAAAAATATTGTAGCTAAAAATTACAATGGGATAATGCTAGATCAGTTGGATCATGAAAACATGATTTTGGAAAATATAGTAAATGAGAACGATTTTTATGGCATACATCTCGATAGTAGTAATGAAAATGTCATTACGGGAAATACAGTAATGGAAAATGCATACTTCGGCATAAATATACATTATGCTTGCGTCAATAATATAATCTCTGATAATATGGTAAATAGAAATCCAATTTCTTTCAAAGGGAAGCATAACACCGCTTCGGGAAACATTATGAATGAATGTGGGTTTATTATGGATGATCCAGATGTTAAACAATTAGATTCACATAATATAGATACTACAAATCTTGTGAATGGAAAACCTTTATATTATTACGTTAATGAACTAAATCTAGAACCAGATGATTTCACGAACGCCGGACAAGTTATCTTAGTCAACTGTAACAATTCATTAATATCAGATGTTAACATTTCTTACAGTTCAGTAAAATATCTCTTTAGATTCTATGGAATTACATTATTATATTGTACCAATAACATCATTTCGGATAATATCGTAAGTAATAGTTATTACGGGATATATTTATCCTACAAATGCAAAAATAATAATATTTCGGGAAACATTGCAAATAGCAATGCCTATGCAATATATTTAAATGAGTATTGCGATAATAACTACATTTCGGGAAACAATATTACTAACAACGATTTTGGGATACATTTGAAAGGAAATTGCAATGAGAACGACATTTTGGCAAATTCTATAAATGAAAACATATTCTACGGAATATATTTTTATAATACTTGTGACAACAATAATATAACAGAAAATAAGATATCTAATACCATCCATGGCATGGGTATATCTTTTAATTATGGTTGCGATAATAATATAATCTCTGGAAATACCCTAAATGAAAATTTTTATCACGGTGTATATTTTACAGCTTGTTCCAATAACGAAATCTCCGGAAATACCATAAATAAAAACGAGAAAGAGGGGATATCTTTTTATAGTAATTGCGATAACAACACTATTTCAGGAAATATTTTAACTAATAATTCCAATGGGGTAACAGTGGATAGGAATTGCATGAACAACATGATTTTGGGGAATATAGTAAATAAAAATACTGGTTATGGGTTAAAATTAGCAAGAAATAGTAATAATAACAAAATCTTAGGAAATATAGTAAATAACAACACTTATGGGATATATTTATATAAAAGTAATAGAAATGAAATTTTAGGAAATTCTTTAAATGAAAACAAGGATTTTGGGATATACTTAACCAATAATTGCACAAATAACAACATTTCGGGAAACAACGTAAATAAGAACTCCTATGGAATATATTTATATGAATATTGCGATAATAACATCATTTTGGGAAACTTTGTAGATAGATATTCCGGAATATATCTAAATTTCCATTGCTATGAAAATAACATTACAGGAAATACTGTAATTAATAACTACATTGGAATACATTTAAATGATGAGTGTGAAAACAATATAATTTCGGGAAACAGTGTAACTGTAAATATATCAGCGCTAAATAATTATATTGCAATATATTTATCTTATGATTGCAACAGTAATATTATTTTGGAAAACATCGCAAAATATCACAAATATGCGATATGTCTAGATGAATATTGCGACAATAATATAATCTTAGGAAACACCGTATTTAGACGCGATTGGGGGATATACTTAAGCGATAATTGCAATTACAACACAATTTCGGAAAATATCGTTTCCCATTTTAACTATTTTGGGATTGGTTTAATTAATTATTGCAGCAACAATATTATCTCAGGAAATACTGTAACAGACAATTATGATTATGGGATAAGATTGTATACAGATTGCGATAACAACCTCATTTCGAGAAATATAGTGAGGGATAACCATCGGGGGATTATAATATCAGGTAATTGTGATTACAATAATATAACAGAAAATTACATATATTACAGTAGTCTATATCAATATCTAATTATTATAGGGGCTCAGTGTAATAGCAACGAAATCAATGGAAATGTACTGGTTAATTATTATGCTGATTTTATTTCTGATAAAGGAACCAATACATTGATTGCTCTCAATTATTATAGAACAGCAATCCCGAGTATTTTCTTAGAAGTCGTGACTCAAACCTTTTCGACTACTGAATTTGTTTTTACTTTTAAATTATCAAGCGAATGTATTGGTTTAAGAATTACTGTCTTATCTGTTCAAATCTGGTGGAATAGGATTGCTGTACCTCCTAATGATATTACTGAACTTGGAAATGGTTTATATAATGTATCATTAACTCCGATATTTGTAGCTCCAGGTGAAAATCCAATCTTATTGAATATGACAGTTTCGGTTGCTTGTCATTTAGATAAATATTTTGAAATGTATATTGCTGTAGATCCAGAGGCTGTGTCTAAAGGAAATACACCCGCAGGTTCTAATGTGGAAGTTATAGATGAAACAACTGGGGTAGTTATAACATTTAGTGAAGTTACTAGTAGTGGAATAACTACTATAGAGAAAAGTGAAGAAGAACCTGAACCTCCTAGCGGTTTTGAAGTAACAGGAGATTATTATGAAATCACCACAGATGCGTCATACTCGGGTTTGATTGCTTTAGCTATACCTTATGATGAAACCAAAGTAATAGGAAACGAGGCGAATTTGAAAATATTACATTGGGATCCATCAACGGGATGGACTGATGTTACAACGGGGATAGATACCGTAAAGGATATAATATATGGAGAAATTACCACGCTTTCCATATTCGTTGTGATGGAAGAATTTGAGTATATATTTCAAGGTTATGGGGCGCTACGTGTTGAAGGGAAATGGTATAGAGGCGAGTCTAAATTGTTTATTTCAAATGATTTAATTAAGATAGAAATAGGAGATCAATCAGCTTCATGGGAAATTACAAAGCATTACGTATGGAGAAATTATGACTATTATTATGGCAAGGGACCGCAAGGAAAGATCTCTATCATAATTCATAGTGGGAACGACTTATCAAAAGCATTCGCAATCGGTAATGGAGTATTATTTTATGGAACTTCCACATTAGTTCCACCAGTATCACTTAATTTAAATTCATTAAATCTAAACGATTCAAGATACGTTATATGTTTCATTTCCATTCTGATGGGCTTGATCGGACTAATTTATCGAAAAGACAAGTTGTTCATTTTAATAAATAACTAATTTTTTTTTCTTTAATTATAACTTATCATTAAATTTTTAGAGTAGAGTAAATTAAAATTTTATTCAATTTTCTACGCAAAACAATAAGCAAGCCAATCCACCAAACTTAGTTCTGAAAGGGTTTCCATACAACGATTAGAGGAAAAGAAATAGCGTTCTGTTGCAGGTTTATTGTCAATTTTTGAGAGTGATTATTTGAAAGCTTAGGAATTTATTAGGATTGAGTTTAGAATTTATTTTAAACGAGATTAGATCGATTCTTTTCTGTAGTTATTAGGATTAATTTATCTCAATATTATTATCTTTTAGTGAAGAATAATAATTAATTATGGTTAGTTTTGACCAAGTTATAAATAAAGGACATAAAAGATTAGCTTATAATCGAAATCTTGGAAAAATAGAAATAAATGATGATAAATTAATACTTTTTCATGAAGAATTTGTTAAAGAAATATCATATGATGAAATAGAGTCTATAGTAAAAAAGAAAGCAATTATAAAGATAACACTCAAAAACGGTGAATTAATTGAACTTTTAGATTCTTTATGTCTTAAGCCTACTAGATCTTTTCAAGATTCTCGAAATATTTTAAGGATGGCTAATATAGCCTATAATTTTTTAAATGAAAAATGGGAAAATAAAAAATAATTCTAAGCTGAAATTTCAATAATTTTATTGTTAAGAAAAATTTGTATAGAAAAGAGTTAGATAATAATTAGCGAAATAAAAGAAGATAGTGAGTATTTGGAACGTATTAAATACTTTTTAAGAGTGATGAATCC
>JBHLPZ010000157.1:0-7682 GCA_048885325.1 Candidatus Odinarchaeota archaeon | reverse complement strand
GGGATATGATCTAATCTGTAAGCTAAACCACGGCATTCAATTCCAGTTATAGCTGTCGGTAATACAATATTAGATAGCTGTGAAGTGGCAGAATCACGATTGTCTATTAAAATTATTGGTTTTTTAGCTAGTTTGGAACTTAGACTCATAGGAAAATGCGCTATAGGATCAGTTCCGATAAATATAGAACAATCAAAATCTTCCTTTTCTATTTTTGAAATAATACTAGCATCTGTTTCTAAAATCTGATTATCTTTAAACTGTAAATTTCCCCTTTTTCCATACATAGATAAAGCTACATGGTCAAATCCAGTCATATTGAAATGTCCACCCATCATAGTAAGAGTTATTCTTCCTCTCTCTTGTTTTATATTAATCATTTGTACTAAATCTAGTAGTTCACTAATTAAATTGGAGTTTTTTTGGGGTGTTAATATACCTTGTCCTATAAAAATCACACCATATTCAGCTCCACTTAGATGTTGTAGTAATCTTTTCATATCATCTTTATCAAGACCAGCAACTCCTTCAGAAGGAATACTATCTGCAGTACAACATTCTTCTTTCAACGCATTAATTAGTTCTAAATCTTTTCCTGGTGTTATTCTTAATGCAACGTCTCTTACTCCCATGGTGTTAAAAGATGCAGTTTTAACAGGATCAATTATTATAAGAGTTTTAATTTCTCTTCCGGTCATCCGAAATTTACCTCTAGAAAAAAGTACTTTATTTAAGAGTCGAGGAATTGATTCAGCGGCATTTGAACCCCATAATAAAATTAAATCCGCTTTATTTATGATTTCTGTAATTGTTGTAAGAGTAATTCCAGAAGTAATTGCATTATCTAATACTTTTCCTTGACAAATTGAAGCATTAGAATCAATAAATCCATTAATTAATTTTGCTAACTCGATTGCTTTTAATTGAGCTTCGCAACTTGAATTAGAAAGCCCGTATATTAGTGGCTTTTTTGATTTTTTTATAAGGTCAACCGTTGTTTGTAAAGCATCTTCCCAAGATGTTTTTTGAAGGTTTTCATTCTTGCGTATCATGGGTCTTAAAATCCTATGTTGAGAAGAAACTTGGTCAAACTTTTCTTTTCCTTTAAGGCAAGCACCAATTACCTCATCAATGTAAATACCGTCACTTTTAACCATGATATCATCGCACAACAAAGAACAACCAGAACAGATAGATCTTTTCATAAATAATCACTAAAAATGTATTAATATGAATATTAATTATACATACTCTATTTTTACTGCCTCACGAGGACAATAAGTTTCACAAACTCGGCATTCTCTTTCTCTACCCTCTGCTTCAATTCTTCGACAATGTTTAAGTTCAAGCAATTCACATTTTCCACCTTTAACTTGAAATAATTGATGTTTTTCAGGAGGATAGTCGGGAGCTTTTCCACTTAGTGAAGGGGGACAATATCTTGCATTTACAGGACAAACAGTTACACAGATTCCACATCCATCGCAGAGTTCAGTATTGACATTTATTCTTAATTCTTTTTCTACACCTTCTTCAGAACCAAGCAATTCTTTTAAAGTTTCATACTGTTTTTTATATTTTGGTTCTAAAAGCGGAGGGCAATCATCAGCTTTTACTTTGCCTTTTAGAAGATCTAAAGCAAAAGCCATACAAGTCTTTCCGCATAGTTTACAATTTGTTTTTGGCAAATATTTGTATAATTCCATGAAATTTTGAACAGGGATGACATTTCACCTATATAGGTTGAATTTAATAAATCTCTCTCGTGAATATAAATATTCCCTATTATATTAATTTCTTTAGATTATTGATTATAAATTTTAAGAAATAAACTCTTATCATAAAAAATGTAAAAGGTAAATATATTTACAGATGATTCCATAATTTAATTTTAAGTGAATCGTAAATTTCTCTAATACTTATACTAGCAGAGGAATTTGGGGCATAATTGACAACGGGTTTTGCATACGACATTGCTTCGGGTATAGACAAATCAAAATTGATTTTTCCCAGGATATTATAACCAGTTTCTTCAATAAGGTGCTTAAATTTTTCTTGAAAGGGACTTTCTAAGTCTGCTTTATTTATTACAATTCCAAAATCAATATTAAATTGTTGTACCATTTCTATTGTTCTTATTAAATCATGCAAACCTGAAGGAGTGGGTTCAGTAATAGTAATAACATAATCTACTCCTGAGATTGCAGATATTACTGGGCATCCAATTCCAGGAGGTCCATCAATCAAAATTATATTTGATTCATGAAACTCTCTTAAATTTTGGGCAAATTGTTTTACATCAGCCACCAATTTTCCTGAAGTGGTACTCCCTAACCTAGTTTTACCATAAACTAAAGGAAATCGAAATATAGTTTCATAGGATATTATTTCACCACTTTTAACTGGTTTAATTTCGAAAGCATGTTCAGGACATAATACATTGCAAGCACCACATCCTTCGCATGCTAAATAATTTATTTCCGGCATTTGATGTTCATCAGACCATAT
This sequence comes from Candidatus Odinarchaeota archaeon, assembly GCA_048885325.1. GTDB lineage: Archaea > Asgardarchaeota > Lokiarchaeia > Sigyniarchaeales > SOKP01 > SOKP01. The sequence goes on along the minus strand of JBHLPZ010000157.1, from coordinate 5,174 downwards.
TAATGCATTAAATTCACAGTAATGACTCTCAATACACTCTTTACAGTGTATACATCTTTCTTTCAATAAATATGCTTTTAATGTGGTGAAAACATCTTCCGAATGAACTTTTTCCTCAGGTTTTGGATTTAAAATCAATGCTAAATTTGGAGCATCAACATCACAATCAAGCACTATAGGATTGATATTAGAATCATTACTGCTAAGAGTACTTAATGATGCGGTTAATGATGTTTTTCCAACACCCCCTTTTCCTGAAATAACTGCAACAATCTTTCGTTTCATTTTTTTAAACCGCTCCATTTAGTAAAATTTTCAAAAATTTTTTGAAAAGACTTATATCCTTTTCCTTGTTTATTGAAATGGCTATGATTTTCCATTAATGGAATTCCTATACAGTACGATTTCACTATTTCTTCGTCTAATGGTATATCCCCCAACACTTGAATATCATTATCATTTAGTTCATTTAGGAATTGATCTCTAAAGCCCAGTAGAGACGATCTATTTACTATTACTCTATATTCCTTTTTCAGAAGGTTAATTAATTCAATAATTCTTAATAAGTCTAATCTACCAAATCTGGTTGGTTCTGTTACTGGTATTACATAATCCGCTTTTTGAATCAACTCTTCAACATCACAATGTGCTCCTGGAGCTGTATCTAAAATAATGATATCATACTTTTCAGGATAATTATTTAAAAGGATATCCAATTCTTCCATTAAAGCTTTAACAATAACAGTAGATCTAGCTTCTGATGGTTTTAATTCACCAATTAACAAATCAATATTATTTACTCTAGTAGTATAAATCAAACCAATTACTCTTGAATCTGCTATTATAGCTTCTGCTGGGCAAATTTTATAGCAGAGCTTACATCCAGAACATACATTCAATATAGGAATTGGTATAGCATCTTTTATATACAATAATGCGTGGGATATACAATTTTCTGCGCATAACCCGCATTTGGTGCATTTAGCTTCATCAATTTTAGGCTCAAAAAAAGATACTTCCGTAGAATTCTCAAGCTTTCCATTCATTAATAAATATGTATTAGGATTTTCAACATCTCCATCAACTAAGAGTACATCAAATCCATGATTTTTAAATAATGTTGCCAAATTTACAGCCACTAATGTCTTTCCAGTGCCTCCTTTCCCACCAGTAATACAAATGATTTTAGCCATGATGAAGTTAAACTATAACTAACATTACTTAAAATTAACTTCTGTTTTGACGGCCCATACCACGGCCACCCATGCCGCGGCCACCGCCCATGCCGCGACCACCCATGCCTCCGCCTCTACCCATTCCATAATGAGATGAAACATTTGCAGATGTAACTAATTGTAATTTATTCTCGAGATACAAATTTATAACCTCTTTTACTGAAACTGGTTGATTTGGGGCTTGATACATCTTTAAATTCAAGGAATTCAGTGATTGAGCCGCATTAGGACCTAAAAAACCTACAATTACCTCATCAGCGCTATTATTACCCACAATCTGAGCTGCCTGAATACCAGCACCTCCCATAGCATCTGCTGCAGGATTAGGTACTGCTCTAACTTCTTTAATTTCATTATTCTCAATTGTTACGAAAGTGAAACTTGGACATCGCCCAAATCGGGGATTCATTTGCTCATTCAATCCTCCATTTCCATTTGAAGGTACAGCAATTATTACCATTCTTTATATAAACCTCATTTTTTTAATCAATTTTTATTTAAAATAATTTTATGCTAAAGATTAAGATTTAATGGTGATGATGTTCATGATTATCATCAGCTTCGGTATGAATCTTTTCAACACCATAGCCTTTGCCTCCACCGGGAGCGCAGAGACTCTCACCACCCATAGTTTTAATTTGACCATCTAAAATCCTTTCAATTACATTATCTATTGTTCCTTGGACACCAACTATAACGTTGATTCCATATTGTTCAAAAAAAACCTGAGCTCTATGTCCCATTCCTCCCGCAATCATATATTCTGCTCCATGTTTGTTCACAAATTCAGGAATACTCCCAACGGCATGTCCAGGGTTAGAAAATTCTTCTCTCTTTACTAATTTATCATTCTCAATGGTAATAAAAGTGAATGTTGGAGCTCTCCCAAAATGGGCACTAACTTGGTTAGAGTCAGTACTTATCGCAATTTTCATATACCTATCACCTCAAAATTTTAATTTAAATTATAATTATATTAATGACCTCTACACATTGGTCCTGTTAAAGTTTTTAATTTTCCCTCTATTAAATGTTCGATATTTTCTTTCAAAGTTCCATTAACCCCTTTATGGAGCCTTATATTGTATTGAATAAATCCCATATAAGGTCTACCACCTATACCACCAACAATTACATCTTCAACATTTCTTTCTACCATATTAATAACTGGTTCCATACATCCTGAATGTCCATGATTTCGTAAAGAAAAGACTTTTTTAAAGTTACCAAAATTATTGATTTCAATGCCAACAAAATACTCACAATGACCGAAATGTTCAGATATATAACTCGTTAAATCAGGTCCATTGGAAGGAATTGCTATTATTCTGTTCATTTTATATTCATCCATAAATTTAATTTGAATAATTATTCGAAATTAATAATTATATATAAAAAACATTTTCTACCTTAAAAATTTAATCTTAATAGTAGAGAAGAAAATCTAAATCACTTGTCAATCTCATTTTTATTTTAATATATCAAATTTTAAATAAAAATATTAAAATTATTATGTTATATTAACAAAAATTTCAAGTAAACTATTATTAAGGAAAATGAAATATAAATGGGAATATTCAACCAAAGACTATATAAAATTTGTATAGTGGGTGATGGTGCTGTAGGTAAAACTACAATTCTACACCAGTACGTGGATGGTAAATTTATGGAAGATACCCATATGACCATAGGAACAAATTTCTTTATAAAAAGTATATTGATAAACGAGTTTAATGTCAAAGCAAAACTTCAAATATGGGATTTATCAGGACAATACCATTTTGCCGCTATTCGACCAGTTTTTTACCAAGGCGCTACAGGAATCATTTATACGTTTGATTTAACAAAGATTAGTACTTTAAATAATCTAATTAATTGGAAAATGGAAATCGAGAAAGTATTAGATAACAAAATTCCAAGTATTTTAATTGGTAATAAATTAGATTTGATTAATATAAATGAGAAATTACCTGATTCTAAAGAAATTCAAACTTTAAGAGATAAGTTAGGATTTTCAGAATATTTCGAAACAAGTGCTAAGGATAATGTCGGAATAGATGAGGCGTTTCGAAGGTTAACATTAGAAATTTACAATTTTTTCCAAAAGTGAAGGGTTAACATATCAAAAATTTTTAAAATCTTAAATTTATAATCCTAAATAATCAGAAATAATAATTTCAAACTAAAAAGTCATGTATTTTCAATTAGATCCAATAATTGAGTTTCAATTTCTATTTTATTTGATTCCAGTTATTATTGGTATTCAGTTAGCATTTTATTTCTTTTACCAGTATCATAAAATTAAAGATGTAAATTTAAAACTAAATAGAATTTTATTATCATTCGGAGCTTTTATTTTGTTTATGGTTTTTGGAGCTCTCATGGTGCAAATTGCCCGTAATTTTGCAACTGAACCACTTCTTAAGGATATAGTATACAAAATCGGTTGGTCTACAGCCTTCTTTTCACCAATTGCATTAGAGTTATTTATCTTAACTGAAGATTTTGGAAAAATTATAAGTTTAAAGCTAATCATAATCCTTATGGTTTTAAACGCGATCGCGATAGTATTAAGTATAATAGCCCCTACAACACGTTCACCAACATTTTTCATAAGTATAGGTTTAGTTATTATAAATGGGATTAATATTATCAGATTTGAAATAATTCTGATTAAGAAATCAGTAGGTAAAATTAAAACAAAGTTTAAACAATTTTTTATTGGGACAATAACTAGTTTAATGGCTATTTTTTTCGCAATACTAGTAGGTTTAGGGGTACTAAAAACTCTTGCTCTTCAATTGATAATTTATTACGTAGGTGTTAGCATTTTATTATCAGGCTTTATTTTGATATTCTCTTGTGCTGTTAACTTCCCTCCCTTTTATGAATTTGAATGGAGAGAGAATCTATTAAAATTATATATTATAAATCGAGAAAATTATGAATGTATCTACGATTTTGATTTTTATAAAACCAGGCTCACTCAAACAATGATAACTAAAGATGAGAAAACTAAATTAAGCGATAATCTTATGTCTAGTGGGTTAATTGGAATTGATATGATCATATCTAAAATAACTAGAACAGAAGAGAAAAAAATTAACAAAATTGAACATGAAAATTCATATATCCTCTTGGAATATGGCACGGATCCTTTAAATTTAATTTATGCCTTACTAATTAGAAAAGATTCCTTAAGTACAACCCATCTACTGAAAAATATTAAGAGACAATTTGAATCATTCTATCGAGAAATTCTCTTAAAGTTAGCCTCATTTAAAAAAAATCAAGAATTACTTTTTGGGAGTTTTGATGTGATTCTAGACGGGTTATTAAAATAATGTTGGTGATTAAATGATATTTATTGAATTTCCATTTATTGGTAATTTAAGATTTCCCCTACTAATTATTGAATGGGTAATTTTTTTATTCTCATTAGAACTCGCTATAATTTTCTATTTAAGATATAATAAACAAAAGAATGAATATAAAATTAGAGAGGAATTAGGCTACTTTTGTTTATTCATAAGTTTTGCACTTATGGAAATGTTTTTTATTAAATCAGATTATTATTCTTCGAATATATTAGAGTCTCCCTACTTGATTTGGTCACAAGGAAGTGAGAGGGACTTATTTCTAAATTTTGGGTATATATCGTTAATAATTGGAGCTCTCACTTTTATATACTTAATTGAGAGTTCAAGAAAATTAAATAAATTTAGATATTCTTTTTCTCTCTGCTTTCTAATTTTATTAATTCTCTTTTTCATCATTTTCTTTATCGATTTAAGTATTACTGGATTGATATCAATAATTTTTTGGCCTGTATTCATGTTATTATTTATTTTGTATATTATAGACCTTGTAAAAAGAATTAAGGGTCGTAAATCAGTTTTTACTACCATTATAAAATATTTAGGTGCATTTTTGTTACTT
>JBHLPZ010000156.1:0-7682 GCA_048885325.1 Candidatus Odinarchaeota archaeon | reverse complement strand
TATTTCGGTCAAGTGACAGGTGCCACACCAGATGGTCGTAGGGCTTATACACCTTTATCAGAAGGTATTTCCCCAGTTCAGGGTATGGACACTAATGGTCCAACTGCAGTTATTAAATCTGCTAGTAAAATTGATCATTTAAGAACAGGAGGATCTTTATTGAACCAAAAATATACTCCGCATTTCTTTTTTGACCAGAATAGAATTAATCAATTAGCTCACTTAATTAGAGCATATTTCGAAATGAATGGCCATCATATCCAATTTAATGTTGTTTCAGCAGATACTTTACGGGCAGCACAGAAAAGTCCAGAAAATTATGGAGATCTAATCGTACGAGTTGCAGGATATAGCGATTATTTTATTAATTTAGGAACTGATCTGCAAGATGAGATTATTAGAAGGACTGAACATGTTACAATCTAATTTAATAAGTAGCCTTTTATTACACACTTCATTTTTGAGTGTATGAAAAAGATATTATGCTTCATTTATGACACATTTGCTGATTTTGAAATTACTTTTTTATGTTCTGGTATAGGAGAAACTGATAAGTATAAATTAATCTATATTGGATATGAGAAATCAGCTGTAAAAAGTATCTCTGGTCTAACTGTGATACCGGATCAAACAGTCTCTGAAGCTTTAGAATTGAACGATATAGAAGGAGTTATCATTCCAGGAGGAATTGAAAGAATATTAAAACCAGAACTAGAACAATTAGTTAAAAAATTAAATAAGGAAAATAAGTTAATCGCAGCTATTTGTGCTGGACCCGAATTTTTAGCTAAAATGGGCCTTCTCAATAAAGTGAAATATACAACTTCAGAAGAACCAAAGTTGTATGAAGAAAGAAATGAAGTAGACCCTTTTCCAAGAGAAAATTTTGTTGATACTCGATTAATACGGGTTGATAACATTTTGACCGCAAAGGGTCATGCCTTTATAGATTTTGCTCTTGAAATATGGAATTGGTATGATTTATATGAATATGAATCAGAGAGAGAAGAGACAAAACTATTATTTACTTCAATAGATTAATTATTAAAATCAATAATTTCAAATTAACTTGAAATCTTAAAATACATTATGAGTAAAAATTTGATTAAAAAAGGAGAAATTCTAAAAATTTTTACGGATGGTGCCGCACGTGGTAATCCTGGTCCAGCTGCTTGTGCTTTCCTCTTTGTATATGATAATACCATAATCCATCATGGTGTTAGTTTTATTGGAAAGGCTACGAACAATCAAGCGGAATATCAAGCTATAATAAATGCTTTAATAGCTGCTGAAAGCTTTCATAAAAGCCACCTGCAAATCTTTTCTGATAGTAACTTAGCAATCCAGCAAATTAATAAAAAGTGGAAAATCAATTACCCACATTTGTCAAAACTATGTAACAAAGTCCATCAACTTAGTGAGAAATATGAAAAAGTTGAGTTTTACCACATAGAAAGAAATAATCAATTTATCCAAAAGTGTGATAAATTATGTAATGATAAATTGGATGATAAAGGTTTTTTTAAATAAATTGTCTTTAATGAGATATTCAAGCTATATCAATAAAAATAAAAAATGAAATGATTTTTATGACATTATTTGATCAACTTAATAAACACGAATTAAGAGAACTTCTTGTTAAATGTTGGATGACTCATGATGGGTCATGGTTTTATAATTCTGTGAAGGAACTTGGCATTGATATAGCTAATAAATTAAACAAAGGTGCTATCAGAAATCTTTCAGTGCTTGAAGTCCAGAGAGTTAAGAAGGCTTTGGGGATGGAAAATATAAAAATAACAAATTTTGAACAACTCAAAAAATTCATTGATGATGCTTTTAGTGTATTAAAAGGTGATTTTATGAGATTCAATTATACTTTCCTGGAAGAAAGTCGTATCCATTGGGAAATGAATAAATGCTTCGCTTTTGAAGGGATGAAAATGATTGGGGTAAAAAAAAATTATGAATGTGGGGTTATTTTTCGCGTGTGTTGTTGGTTAGATGCTTTAGGAATTAAGTATGAAGTTGAGCCTAAAATTAAAAATTGTTTACTATATTCTCAAGAAATTTGTTCTGGAGATATTATAGTTAACTTAGATTAATTTTCTATTAAATTAGTTAGAGAAAGATGAAAAATTAAGATAAATTATTATATAAAATAGAAACCTGCGAAGAAATAATTTAATTGATAAATGCGTAACCTACAATTGAAAAGTAAGAGGGATTTGAAGCTGGTAATTGGCCAACCATCCACCCTTGATCTGTGGTTTCACATAGCCAATATTGATTGGTATCTTCGGCAGCATCGAAAAATTGAGGATCTACAGAGTGGCTTGGTGTAAAATTTAGATGCACTCCTACACAGGCATGCCCAAACCATTCATATTCTACTTCATCATAGACAAGTACACATAAGATGACTGCCTCATAGCCTAAGCTTTCTACGATTGAACCAAAAAATATTGATAAATCTTCACAATCACCTCTGTCCATCAAAGTTTCGAGAGGATATTGTGCTAAATCTATAACTTCACTTTTATAAGTTATTCCTTGCGTAAAACTTAGTAATGCATTTATAACTTCTTCATCACTGCTTTGGTTTATGCATTGAGACTTAACTCCTTGGGCAATTTTTAGGATCTCAGCTTCATTCGGCGTACAATAGGAAGCAAATGTTAAAGCAATATCGTCCCAATCACTTAACAAATCATGACGAGGATGGGGTTGATTTGCATAATAATTATAAGTGGAACGTGGAAAAATACAAGTATAAGATTTCGATATTTGACCATGAGATACATAATAATTAATCTTTCTATAACAATTAGTTGTAAAAAACACAGTAATAGGAATTACAACTGCAGCCACTATAATACATGCCACAATAACGATTATCTTAACTTTTTTCTTTTTTAAGCTTTTTGGCTTCTTTCTCATTAAAGTAGACGGTTCTTCCATAGTGGTAATTGATTTCGAACTCACTTCTATGGTAGTTGTTGGGCTAACTGGAACATAAATTGATTTCCCGCAGATTGGACAAACTTTCCAGCTAGATTGTAGGGGATTCCCGCAATATGTACAATAATTTGGTATTTAAATCACCAATATTAGCTTTCAACGGATTTTTTAAATTAATAGAGATGATAAATAGTTATATATATTTGCATTTTAAAAATAACATGTTCGCATTTATCTTTATATCAGTTTCACTCTTATTAAATTCAAAATAAATAAATCATAAAAAGTGAGAAATTTTTGTCTAATGAGGTCCGGATAAAAGATATTGTCGAGATTTATAGTTTAAATGAAATGTTAGATTATCAAAAAGATTCTGTAGTTAGTAGAACACTGATAGATAAAAATGAAGGAACAGTGACTCTATTTTCCTTCGATAAAGATCAAGGTTTAAGCGAGCACACAGCTCCGTTTGATGCATTAGTGAATATAATTGATGGAAAAGTTAAAATCACAATATCTAAAAAAGAATATGTCCTTAACAAGGGTCAAATGATTATAATGCCAGCAAACGAGCCCCATGTACTAAAGGCTCTTGAAAGATTCAAAATGATGTTGATAATGATCAAAAGCAAAGAATAAGTAATTTAGATTGAAACCGCTTCTAGAACAAGTGCTAAATAAATTTTTTTAACATTATTCTTGCTAAAATCTCAAACACTCTTTCGACATTTTTACCAGTTTTACTGGAACATTCAATAAAGTCATTTAATTCATTTGATTTAGCAGTTTTTAAACCTTCTTCAGATGATATTTGACGATATTCCTCTAAATCGTTTTTTCCTCCAACAAGAATTATGGGAAATACTTCCCCTGTTTTTCGTATGACTGAAAGCCAATCTTCGGCATGAAAAAGAGAAGTATAATCTGTAATATCATACATTAAAATTCCACCGCTAGCACCTCGAATATATTTTGGTAGGAGAAATCTAAATCTCTCCTCACCACCGAAATCCCAAATCTGTAATTTTACCTCTTTACCCTCAACATTGATGTTTTTTACTATAAAATCTACACCAATCGTCATTTGAGTATCTGGAAGAAATAAATTTGTCATGAACCTCTTCGTTAAGGCAGTCTTACCACTACCAGCATCTCCAAAAATGACTATTTTGAAAATTGCGTCATACATGATGTTTATTATGACTAATTATCTCAAATTCAATAAACATTATATAGAAATAGCGCTACATAAAGATTTTTATTTATTTTTATTAAAACTTATTAAACTAGTGGAATCTCAAGAGTTTATTACATCTTTAAGTACATTTTTAAAAAAAAATTAAAGATACAATCAATCTTTAACTAGATAGGCAGTATAATGAATACCATTTTCTGGACTAACTCCCCCGAGATAAATTGATTCGCAATTTATAATATTCCATCCATCTTGGAGATGCTGATTAATGATTCTCTCGAATTCATATGGTTGAAAATCTTTCCTCGAAACTTTTAAAGGTAAAATATATGTTACTACTTTAAATTGTTGTACCATAATTACTAATGTTATTAATGTTTAAATATAATATTCCCTTTAATTCTATATAAATTTCTGTAATTAGCATATAAACTTAGATGCATAAACTTAAATACAACTTAAATATATAGTTAAATTACCATTTCAAGAATTTATCAAAAATCAAAGCAATTTAACCAATATAGGCGAACTATATGCTAAATATATTATTTGAAATAGTATTTCCATTGGTTTTACTCGGACTTCTTTTAATCATTTTCATTAGCGGAATTATTAAGGAGAAACCTAAACGACAATTTATGACTTTTCACGAGTTTATAAAAGATTGGTTGGGTGATCACGGGCAAGCTAATAAGTTAGAAGAACAATTTGAACAAATGAAAGGTGACATAGCTGGGAAGATTTATATGCCTATAACATATAAAGGAGCAAAAATATTTATTAAATTGGGGTTAGGTCCAAATAAAGTGTCTATTATGAATTTAATTTGCTCCTGTCTCATATTTTACGCCGTAATTATGCTTGGTCGAGGGCATACTCTTGATATTCTTACTCAACAACCATTCTATGGATCTTGGTTTATTCCTCTTGCTTTTTTTGTACTATTTACTGGAATTATTGATGGAATTGATGGCTCAATAGCTAGGCTATTAGATATAAAATCTAAATCTGGTGCCTGGTTTGATAATGTGATTGACAGAATCAGTGATACATTATTGTTGGTATGTTTCATTCCTACTAGTTTTATGACAGTTTATGGCCTTGACTTTAGATGGATGGTTTGGACAAATATTTTACTAATTTTTATTTACGAATATATGAGAGCAAGGCATGAAGGTTTAGGTCTACATGAAACGAAACCCTATATCGGAGAAAGAATAACACGATTCTTAGTTTGCTTCACTTTTTTTCTATTGTATGGAGCATCCAGCCTTAGTGTATTAATATCCTATTCTATTAATCCCTCTGGTGCCACAAGATGGATTAACTCTCACATTTGGATAACAACATGGACAATGCTAATCTTTCAAATTAGCCTATTAATAATAATGGCTTTATCCGCGATTTTATTCGCACGATATATCTGGAAAAACCTTAAGAAAATGGATAATATTAAAATAGATTAAATAAAATTGGTGATTTTGAAAAATGGCATTAATAAGATATTTTATGTATGGGCTTGTATGGGCAATTGGTTATACCTTATTTCATATATATTTTCCTCCATTTTGGATGTCTGGAGTAAAAAGAGCAATTGACAAATTCTTTATCAATCCTTTACCTAATTGGTGGTTTATATTTCCGTTAATTGGGCTTATCATGTTGCTGGGTCTTGTTATATAATATGGAGTACATTTCCTCGCCTCATTTGGTAGTGGCTACAAAACTAAAACTCCATATTATGCCGATATAAGTATATTAATTGCTTCCAAAAATGAACGAATATTATTAGAAAGAACACTAAATTCTATTGTTAAATCAGATTACCCCAAAGAAAACATCCAAGTTGTTGTAATAACAAGTGGATCAACAGATGATACTACTCAATTTTGTGAAAACTTCGCAAGCAAAAATAGCACACTAGATATAAAAGTTTTATCGAAGGATCTTCCTAAAAAAGGTAAACCTCCAGCGCTTAATTATGGTTTAGAATATGTTAAAAATGATATTGTTGTGCTTTATGATTCAGGTTGTATCTTAGAGCCTAATACATTGAAAAATCTAGTAGCACCATTTCAAGATAATAAAAACAACGCGGTAATTGGACCTGTGCTAGTTAAGAACTGGAAGAAGAATGCTTTAACTCGAGGAATCTTTCTTGATTATGCTATAGTTTCTGGTGGTGGATTGTTATTCGAAATTAAAAATAGATTAGGTTCCTCAGCTTATTCTTTTGGCAGAAATTTTGCGGTTCGAACAAAATACCTTAAAAAGTATGGGGGTTTTAACGAGGATTCAATGACAGAAGATCTTTACCTATCTATACTGTTAAATTTAGATGGTGTACTTACTCGTTTTTCTCCAAAAGCAAAAATATATGAATATGTACCAAGCACTATGGAAATCTTAAGGCATCAACGCACTCGATGGCTTGCGGGGTATATTTTTGATATGCCGCAGCTAATGGCAATGAAAAGCGATAAAAAGAATGGTAAATCTTTAATTATCTCAAGAAACATGACAATGATGCTTATAGGAAATATAGATACGTGGATTCCTATTGTAATTGGTTTTGCAATACTTCAGTTTTTTATTGGAGAATTCTATATGCTAGTTTGGACATTATCTTGTTTATTCTTTCAGCTTGGATATGTATTCAATGCTATACGAAAATATTGCGATAAACATTTTAGTCTTCTATTTCTATTTCCTATAAGTGGATTTATCCACCTATATATGTTTTTGCGTCAGTTTAAAATTCCTAAAGATTTAAGTTGGGAAAAGACTCCAATGTTATTTGAAAAACAAGAAGCAGAAATAGAAGCTCTATCAACAATATAACTTAATTATTTTTCTTTTTTTATTTAATTCTCGAATAATATTTAATTACCTTCCAATAATCTTCTAAATTACTAAACTTAGTATCTGCAATAGGTGAATATTTTGAAATTACCTTTACATGATTTTTTACCCGAAGAATTAAGTACAAAATATTTTGATTTTGAACCGCGTTATTACCCAAATGAGAAGTTCTGCAAAGATTTATTAGAGCAAATAAAGGTATCTTATAATTCTTGTAAATATTATAGAGAAAATCTCTGTAAAAATTTTGATTTTAAAATTCCTGAAGAATTGAACATTGAGGATTTAGAAACTATTCCATACATGCCTACAGACCTTTATAAAAAATCAGAAGGCCTGACCCTACAGTTTTTGAAAGTCCCTCTTGATAAAATAGTGCTTTTTTCATGTTCATCATCTACAACAGGGGATCCCTCCATAGTTCCTCGAACATTAGAAGATTTTGATCAATTACAATATAATTCAATTAAAGTTTTTACCGATTTTTTTAGGTGGGATGACTATGTAGCTGGCTCCAAAAAGAGTATTATTTTTAATTTTGCACCTGGTCGGGTTCTTATGTCATTTATGGCAAAAAAGAATACTAATGGATTTGAATACTATAAAAGAACAAGGTATTTCACAGCATGCATGAATAAACCTTGGGAATATTATGGACATGAGG
>JBHLPZ010000155.1:0-7696 GCA_048885325.1 Candidatus Odinarchaeota archaeon | reverse complement strand
TGGATATAAACCTCATCAATTTCTCCAAGTATATCGAAATTTTTGGGACCATACAAAATTTCATCTTTAATGGTTGATTTAAAAATCATATTTTCTGGATTTTGAAAGATGAACCCTATCTTTTTCGCATAATCATAAGAGTTGATTTCTTCAATATTTTGGTCATTGTAATTTATATTTCCAGATGTTGGTTGATACAAATTAGCTAATAAATACAGCAATGTAGTTTTGCCTGAGCCATTTGGGCCTATAAGACCAATAAAATCTCCCTTTTCTATTTTAATAGATAAATTTCGAAGCGCTTCTACTCCACTATTAGGATATGTAAAACATAAGTCTTTCGTTTCTATAATTACGTCGTTATTATTAGATTTATTATAAACATCCCGATTTTCCTGAACCTCCCCCTTCAATTTTAAATGTTTTAAAGATTTAACATATGTCTCATCTAAATCAATTAATTCTTCTAACGTCTCATATTTTTCTAGTTCTTTTGTACTCATCTCCTTAGAGATGAGTATCTCTCGTAATATTTTTAAATCGCCAGGATCCAGTTTGGGAATTAATTCAAAATATTTTTGGGATTTAATGGAGTTTTCAAAAAGTGATTTATTTTTCCTTAAATTTTTAAATTCATCAAAAACATCAACTATCCATGGAACCCTGATATTAGAAGACTTCAAACGATTGAATTGGTTCCTTAATATGTCTGAAATATTACCATTTAGAGCTATTTTTCCTGTATCGTCTAAAACTACTAATTTATTGGCAATATCGATAACCCTAGATAACCGATGTTCTATTATTACTAAAGTCAGGGGAAAATTCTTTGATTTAACTAATCTCTTCAATCTATTAAGCAGTAAACTCTCCGATTGCTGATCCAAAAAAGCAATTGGCTCATCCAAAATTAGGATCTTTGGACTCATAACTAAAAATGAACTTAAAATGGTAAGCTGTTTTTGACCACCACTTAATTGTTCGATTGAACGATCTAAAATATTGCTTATTCCCATTAATTTAGAAACTTCTACAATTTTAGATTCAATCTCTTCTTTGGGATAATTTAAATTTTCCAACCCAAAGGCAATCTCGTCCTTAACCGAAAATGTAACCAATTGTTCAAGAGGATTTTGTTTTACTAAACCTACTATCTTAGATAACTCAGAAAATTCATAATCCCAAAAACTTTTACCAAAAATCTTAACATCTCCTTTAACAAATCCTTTTTGCCTCCATGGAATAATTCCATTCATGGCATAAGATAAAGTAGATTTACCACTACCACTTGGACCTGCTAAAATTAAGGTCTCCCCCTCTTTCAAATTAAAATTAATTCCTGATACGCATGGTTTTTGCTTTAGATCTTTACCATAAATAAAAGAAAAGTTTTCAAAAGAAAGTGCAATATTTGAAGAAGAAATTTGTATATTACACCTCTTCTTAATAAGTTGTGGGTACTCCTGCCTTAATCAACCCATTCTTTACGGTTCTTCCTAATAATCCTGTAATGAGGATACCTGAAATAAAAGCAAACATAAATGCTAAAACCCATAATACCCAGTGTAAATACCAACGCTGATTTAATATCCAAAAAAACGGTGCTTGGAAAAAATTTCCTATACCTCCTGCAATACCCCATCCTAATTTAGTGTCTCTTTCTCCAATTTTCTCCATTAAGTAAAAACCAGCACATAAGAATGCTCCTTCAATTAAATTTACTCCAATTATGATTAAACCCCACGGGTCTCCTAATAAAAATTCAAGTATTGCCTTTGAATGCATTGTTATCATGATATTGTATTTCTTTTGAGTTAAACCATATACAATTGAAGCCCACATAACATGATGTCCACTTACCAACTGAGTACCTCCTGTAAGAGGGTACCAAACTTTTATTAATAAACTAAATGGAATGAGACTCGAGATTATTCCTCCCATTACACCAATTATAGTAGAATATAATAAATCTAAAATTACGGTTTTTTTTTTTCCACTTTGTAAAAATCCACTTGGTCTAAATTCTTCTTTTAAATCCACTTCTTCTATTGAATTGTTAGCTTGTTCCTCTTTTCCGTTATTTTCTTTTATTTCCATTTTTAAATTCCTTTATTGAATCAAAATTGTTTTTAAATTGTTGATTGCATAGTGTGTATTCGCTTTATTTGGAATTAATTCGTGATCTACAACAGATCTTATGGGTCCATCGAGATATAGCGGTTGTCCATCTTGTTCATAAGCTAAAATAACTTGTTCTGTGAAATTTTGAGCTAGTGCTAAAGATAAGGGTGTCTCCGCATAATATCCATCGGCTCCAATAAAAAGAAATGTAGATGCATCATTATTTAAAATATCCTCCACTTCCAATATACTCCATAAAGAAGCACCTGAAAACATTAAGTCATATTCTCTACCAATCGCATTAACAATATGGAATGTTCGATCTTCAACTTGTTGATATTTATCGGATTTGACATCTGATACGGTTAACGGTAACTCTCTCTTTACATTCCCCTTTACAGTTACGACGACGATATCTTCCCCCCCAAATATATTCTTAATATTTTGTAGCGGATCAATATCTAAAATAATGAAGGCATAGAGAGATAACCAGAAAGTTGACATTCCAATGATAATCGCAGCTATAAGAATATAAAAGTTTCTTTTTTCCATTTTATCAATATACAATTTTTTTCTTTGTTTTTACCAAAATCAAACCAATAGTGGTGACACAACCAATTAAAATTAGGTGAATCATGTATCCTGAAATTACGGCATCTTCAGGTATTCTTAGATCAACAGCATAAGTCCATGAGATGGCATGATCTTCATGGGTACCATCATTTAAGATTGCCATATTAAATTTATATAATTTATGCTGATCAAATTGCACATCTAAATTACCATCGATTGTTTTTATTTCTCTTTTTATTTCAAGTGTATAAGACTCATTTATAATATAATTATAAGAAATTTCGATATCCTGATTTTCAAAACCACCATACCAACCATTTGTTTGAATACATCCATCAGAAGCAAGATAAGTAGAACCATTATTTTGACTACCTGACCACTTCCAATTCCAGCTATCTACATTACCACCCCCCATAGGAGATGTAATCATTCCATCCCAAAAATTAGCTGAAAAGTTCGGCACATTGATATTCCAACAGAAAAAAATTCCATCAAAAATATTACCTCCTGTTGGGGTAGTTGTATTGTCAGGCCATTGACATAAAATAAATAGAAAATCATCATTCATAACAAACGTGAGATTTAAATAGGTAATGAAAAAACCAGTTTCATTAATCTTGGAAGCGAGGGGAACAATTACAGTCCCGTTACCGGTTGTATGGTTATTCCAGAATGATTCTATCGGTTTCCCATCCAAAACTATATCGGCATATTTATTATATGTGGGATAGATATAAGATAAACCATGATATTTTGAACAATCTCCTTCACCCCAGAAGGCTAAATTGTATGGAATAATCATAATGAAAATATTTATAGAAATTAGAAAAACAAACAATAACTTGTAATAGTTTTTTTTTCTCATCATACTCGTTTAAATTTTTGAAAATATTAAAAAAATAAAATTTTTTTAAGATTTATTAATTTTCCTTATGGAATAGGACCATCATATACAGTAATATCAATTAGATCAACGTGTGAGATATATACATCTCTTGGCCTTCCCGGAACTATTAAATAGAAAGGTCCTCGGTGGTAACCGCACATTCTCCGATATGGCCAAATTGGATCTGTTATACCTTGCCCAGTTTCACCAAATTCCTGATCAGCATATACTAAACTCATTAGTAAGTCCGTTTCTGGCAAAGCTACATTCGTGTCATTTATTAAATCATGATCAATCCAAGGAGGTATAATCCCGCTTTCTACATCTGTATTGTTATATGGAGGTTCCGCTTTTCCTCCAAAAGGTCTTGGGCTAGCCCATCCATCTACAGACCATGCTCTTAATGTATAATTTTTTCCAGCAGCACTAGTATGAGATATTATTTCGGAAATATTTCTTCCCCAATATTGTCTATCAAAATCCCACCAATCATTCCTATAATATTTATAATGATGGGAGGATGCACCATTAGTCATATTCGAAGGATCGATTATCATTTCTAATGTTCCATTAACTCTTACTTCAACTTTCCAGGAATCTAAAACATCAATCCTTTCCAAGTTAAGTAACTTTTCTTCCATATTTTTTCCAATTATAGTGAAGTTTCCGAAAGGGGAGTCTGTAATCCATCCTTTATTCACAGCTAAAGCAATAATTATAGGTTCTTCATCTTCATACATTTTAGTAATTATATCACCTGTACTCATATTCAGTGTCCTTACAACTGGAAATCCTTCTGGAGTTTTTGTTGAGGTAAATGTCATATTGTATGCAAAATTAGTATCATACTTCTCTAAAATATCCAGTATATCAACACCCGTAAAATATAAGCCAGAGCCTGGATCTTGGATAGTATAAAGATATAAGGTTTTTTTATATTCATTAATATATGCTCCTGAAGGATCTTCTTGTTCTTCAATTGCCAAACTAACACCCTCCAGAATATCTCCTAAGGTTATTTTTATAAGTTCTGTTCCATTATCGAGAAAGAAAAATGTAGAATTTGGTGCTGTACTCCAGTCGTCTGGTAGCCCCCACATTTGAGGTTCAGGACATGTGGGGCACTCCTGTGGAGTAAAAGCTAGAAGAGACACATAACCAAGTCCGCCAGCTAGACCCGCCGTAATGATTAAAAGAATTCCTATAATATAGTCTTTTCTTGCAATTTCCATATTTTATCCTTATTGTTTTAATAAATTATCGATATGTATGAGTGGTTATATCGGAAATATTATTAAAATTTTACTCAAATAAAATCCCTATGAAATTAAAAATTTTAAATATAAAAGCTAGATTAATGTACTTATACAATTTTGTCTAATCTAGAATAATGTATAGTATTATAAAGTGATTTAAATGGATAAAAAAATTTATTACAAATATCTATTTTTAGTTTCAGCACTTTGGAATTGGATTATAGGCATAATATTTTTTCTGATACCATTAGTTTGGCCTGCGGGTTTTGGTTTTTTTGGAGTGGCAGTTCCACCGAGTAATATATTTATACATGCTTTCTTCGGGTTAGTAGTTATATTTGGAATTGGGTATTTTATTATCTTCTTAGATATTAATAAAAACCACGCTATTGTAATAATAGGAGCGGTTGCGAAAGGATACGTTTTTGTTAATTTCTTAGTATATTTAATTTTAGGCGAATTCAATTTTATTGGATTCATTCCTGTGATTATTGATTTAATATTTGCATGCCTATTCGTTGAATTCTTAATTGGTATCAAAAAAATTGAATGATTAAGCTGTTTTGTCTTTAAATCTTTACTTTTTTTTTTGAAAATGTAAAAAACTTTTGAAAAAGAAATAAAATAAGCACTTTATAATAAATAAAAAAAGAAAAAACAAAAAATATTCAATTTTTTAAATACTAAGGCATAGTAATTATATTAGTATTTTCATCTAAATTTATAATTCCAGCAATTGCTAGCTGTTTTATAGTTCTAACTGCCATAATTGGGGGGACATCCAGTAGTTTCTTGAGCTCATCGAGACTTACACTTCCTTGGGTCATAATTGTTGCGATGATATCTACTTCTGGAATTTTTTCTTCCGAATTTTCAATTAAAAACGACGTAAAGAAATTATTTCTTTTTAATTGAGATAATTTTGTATCTAGATCAGCCATTTTTTCTTGCGTATATGTAGTCGTTAGATAATTCTCGCGATTCTGGTAATCCAACTTTTTTTGGTCCATTGCTGATTTTTCATCTTCTTTTGAAGTTATCTTCTGATTTAAAGAATTTAACTTTGAAATTAAATTTTCTAATTCTAATTGAGGGGCTTTAAGCTCATCATCTACCTTTTCTAAAGAACTTTTTAATTCAGAAATTTTGGATGTTAATTCACTTTTTGTCTTCTGTAATTCATCAAGTTTCTTATCTAATTCATCAGATTTAAGCTTCAATTCAGTAAGTTCGGAATTTTGTGAACGAACAACGGCTTCAAAATCTTCAATTTCTTTTTGCTCATCTTTCATTCTTTTCCAAGCAGTACCCAAATCTTGTGTTAAAGTTTCGTGAGTTTTTTGAAAAAATTGCTGATATCCATCTAAAGATTTTTCTAGTGTTTCAATCAATCCAAATACATCCTTTAAATTTGAGCTCATTAGAAATCCACCTCCTGTTTTAATGTTACTGTCCCAGTGGTTGAATCAAATTCAATTGGGCCATTTTCTTCTAACATTTTACTAAGAATCTTTATTGCTTGATCTTCTCTCATATCAATTGCTAATAAGATATTTTTTACCTCTAATGCACTTCCTACTTGTAAGGCTCTTATAAATTGATATAATGATGAGTTAATATATTTCTTATTTATCAGAATTTTCATTGCCTGTACGCAATACCCAAAATTTTGAACTTGTCGTTCTTTTTTAAGAAAACTATTTTCGAGGTCTTTCTCAATTTGCTTTAATTTATTTTCAAATTGATTTAATTCTCTGGATAATTCCATGATTTTATTCTCTAATTCATTTAATCGGGTTGTTCGGTTTGAAAATTCTTCACTTTTTACTCTAATAGTATCTTTAGTCGCTTTTAATTGATTTTGCTTAGTTTGTATCTTGTCCATAAGATTTTGACGCTGGTGTGTAAGGTCATTGCTAGATTCCTCGAGTTTTAAAACTTCCCTCTGATTCTCAGTTATTTTATTTTTATATGAATTTATTTCATTTGAATTATGATCAATTGCCTTTAATATTCCACTTTTCTCATCTTCAAGTTTTTGAATAGCCTCTAGTAAATTTATTGGTAATTCTTTTAATTTAGGAATATAATCTTTATTTAAACTCTCCAAATAATCAACATTTGATAATATCTTCTTTAATGATGTTTTTGCGTCTAATAATGGTGTACTCATTTCTAAATCTCCTACAATTTTGAATAAATTATAATAAATTTATAGGTTAATTATTATTAAATGTGTTTTTTTAAGAAGGATGTTTTTAAAGTAGAAAAAAAGTTATTAAAGTTCCTTTGAAATGTCTTCAATAAAGTATGTTTTATCAAGAGTTAAGTTGATATTTCTTCTCCTCATTACGAGATTAAGATTTTCGATTAATTGTCCTGCAAAATAGTTATAATTAAAGTGAAAATTAGTGTTTACCTTATAATAACATTGTAAAAAGTAATTTATCAAATCAATCTTTAACTTTGGATTATCTAATTCAAATATCCCCGGATTAGTATCAAGTAAAGAACAGCAAATCCATGCGATATCATCTAAATGATTTCCATTGTAGGAATCTTCGAAATCGACTCCAGATATTTTATTTTTCTCAATGTTGTAAATAAAATCTCTCAACCTTGTATCTCCTTTGTTTAACACGATTATTTCTAAATCATTAGATGCATCTACAATATTCGCTTTATGTAGTTGAGCTAACCAATCAGCTAGTTTATTTAGGCTTTTAAATATTCCTTTCTTAGATTCTAAATCTAAATCATCTATACTTACAACATTGCGCAATTTGTCATTAATGTAATCACATAGATTTATCCCCTTTATTTTCTTAAGAAATAAGTATGGTTCTTTAAAAAAAAGAAT
>JBHLPZ010000154.1:0-7734 GCA_048885325.1 Candidatus Odinarchaeota archaeon | reverse complement strand
TTTTGTTATATTTAATTAATTAATAATGAAGTTACCCAAACTTTTTAAAAATAAATTTATAATCATTTGTATTCAGTTCTTAATCTTGAGTTTATTTTTACTTATTTTTAAATACAATTTTGATATTGCTTTTGACCCCCTAACTTCTGAAGTTCATAGACAAATTATCCAGTTTTTAGCAAATTACATTTTATATGATAGTTGGTCTGAATTGATTTTTATCTATTTAGCTTGGATATTTGTGGGTCTATTTCCCATTTTCATTTATAGAAATTTAAGAAAAGCTTATTCAACGAACTTACTAGTATTTTTTCTTCCAAACTTTTTCTTTTATGTATTTTTAAGCAGATATTCTCCCGATTATTTTAACTTAGAATTTCCTAATCTTATAATAAAATCAATTGTTTTATGCATTATAATTATATCAATTTCAATTGGATTATCTTTTTTATTAAATAGATTATCAAAAAAAGATTTAACTATTAAAAAAGAAGATTTAGACGCTATTCAAAAAGAAACTACAATGATTTGCCCATCATGTGGAACTCAATTTAAGTCGATTCCCAAATATTGTTATAAATGTAATACTAAACTAATAAAAGAGAACAAGGAATAAACATAAAATGATAAATAAGTCTTCTTTCGATTTGTTGTTTAATCCAAAAACAGTTGTAATTTTCGAAGCAAAGGAAAAGATTTCTTTTTTTATTGAAGGATTTAAAAGACAGGGATTCAATTTAGATAATCTTTATCTAATATCTTCCTCAGAGGATCTAATTCAGGATATTAAGTGCTACAAATCAATAAATAACATCCCAATTAATTCAATTGATCTTTTAATTTTATCTGTAAATAGGGATCTTCTTTTAGATTCTTTAATTGAATTTTTAGAGAAAAAAGACATCAATTTCATTCATATTTTTACAGCAGGTACAGCTGAATTTGATAAGAAGGGTGTTCAAATCGAACGAGAGATAAGTTTAATCTTGAACAAAAATCCTAACACCCGCGCTATTGGACCTAATTGCATGGGATTATATAACCCTAAAGGTAGAATTGCTTATTATCCCTCCTTTCCAATTGAACCCGGAAATATTGGTTTAGTTTTTCAATCAGGAGATTTACATTCAAAAATGATTAAGTTTAGTACAACCAGATATAATTTAAGATTTGCTAAAGGAGTTAGCTTAGGAAATTGTGTAGACATACAGTTTTCAGAGATACTTGAATACTATAATGAGGATGATGAAATTAATTTAATTTGTGTATATTTTGAGGGTTTTTCTATGCTACATAAGAAGGAGGGGAAGAGATTACTTCAAGTCTTAAAATGTATGAAAAAACCAGTTTTATTCATGAGAGGAGGGAAAACAAAAAGAGGACAGTCAGCAGTTCTTACTCATACGGGATCTTTAACAACTTCAAAAGGTATTTGGGATGCGATTTATAAGCAAACTCCTCTTATTGAAGTTCAATCATCTATAGATGAATTAATTGATTATACCTATTACTTCTCAAGTTATCTAAATCGTTTTAAAAAGTTAAAAAAGGAAATTTCTTATCCAAAAGGAAAACGAGCTTTAGTAATTTTGTGGTCTGGTGGTTTTGGAATATTAGCTACTGATATGCTTAATGAATTAGGGTTGGAAATGCCAATTTTTGAGAGGGAGGCTTTAGAAAAATTGAAAAACATTTATCCGATAAAAATTGGAAGTTTATCAAACCCTTTCGATTTACCATGGATCATCCATCGAAAAGAATTTGTAAAGTTAGCAAAGGCGGCTATAAATGATAATATTGATATAGTAATAGTAGAAACAGATGCTTGGAGTGATATGGAAAGTGAGCGCTTTAAATCTTATTATAATAATCTATACAAATTGAAAGAATATGTTGAGAGCATTGATAAGATATTTGTAATTGTACTTCACCAGTATCCTAGTAAATCAAGAGAAATTTTACATAATATGTTTACAAATGACAATTTCTTAGTATGTAGCTCCATGGAAATTGCTGCTAAAGCATTTTTAAAATTATATGAATATGGAAAAAAGTTAGAGAAAATAAAAATACAATAAAATTTTGAGTCAAAGAAAAATGGCGGGAGAGTGGATTGCAATTATTGCGGTACTAACCTTTGTTGGATCCAACGTAATATTTCGAAGAACTGAGAAAAAGGCAAGTCCTATATTTATTAATTTCATTCGTACAACTATTGGGACAATAACATTTTTACTTTTATCATTTATCTTTAATATTTTTTCTAAAATTTTTGTATTACCTTGGGAATTATGGATTCTGTTATTTGCAAGCTTCTTATTTGGTCAAGTTATAGGAGATACATCTTATTTTCAAGCTCAGAAAGAATTAGGTACTACCATTGCTTTGGCCATTTCAATGACTTTTCCTCTTTTTACTTTTATTTTTTCATTAATCTTCTTGAATCGCCCTTTTGAAATTAATTTAGTATTATCTTTAATAATGATAAGTACTGGAATAATTATCATTGGTAAAACTCGAATAAACTTGGAAAATGATAACAATAAAGAAGATGGTGATAAAAGTTTATCATTAAAAATTAGAGAATTTATCTCAAAAACATCATTTAAAGCTTTATTATTTGGTTTAGTTGCTGCCATAGGTTGGGCTATTGGTCTGGTGATGATCGATTTTGCTACAAATGAAATTGATAGATTACTTAGTCTAGAAGGATTAAGTTCCATAATAGGAAATGTAATTAGATTTCCATTTGCACTTCTCATTTTATCTTCAATGGTGTTTTCAGAAACATATTATCAAAAAAAAGGAAAAATTGAACCAACACAGAAAAAAGATAGAAAAACTTGGTCCTTATTAATCTTTGCGGCAATATTAGGAACTTCTATTGGTGCTTATGTGTATACAGAAGCAGCACGTACGGCAGGAGCTACTGTAATGTCATTAATAGCTAGTGCAGCTCCACTTTTTTCATTACCCTTAACTTATTGGTTGAATAAAGAAAAAATTACAAAATTTGGATTTTTAGGTGTATTTATAACGATTGTTGGAGTAGTAATCATACTTATCTAAGATATAAAAATTTATACAATCTTATCATATGGAAATTCATTATTATCCAAGATTTCTTTTGCCATTTCTACAAAAATTTTTCTGATATTAACATTTTCTTTCGAAGAAGTCTCATAATAAGGGATATCATCATGAGCTTTTCGAAAATTTTCAATAACCAACTCATCTACTTTTTTTCTATCCTTAATTAAATCAAGTTTACACCCAATTAAGACTTTTGGTATATCTTCAGGTACTAGCTTTTTTAAATGATTATTCCACCAATTCAATCCAAGTAAAGTATTATTAAGGTTACCCAAACTAAATACGAGGAAAATTCCATTTGCCCCATGAATGTAATAGCTAAACATCTTTTTAAATTGTTCTTGCCCCCCAAAATCCCATATACTAAAACGTAGGAATTGCTCTTCATTATTAATGATAATAGGCATATCATAGGTATAGAAATCAATTCCGATTGTAAGTTTAGTGTTTGCATCAAATGTGTCAAAACATAGTCTTCTTGCGATACATGTCTTACCTACACCACCATCACCTATTAAACAGAGCTTAAAAACGTAGACTGGTTTTTCGTCTTGCTGGAATGTCATAGCATTCTCACATTTTTAAGTATGATAATAAAATATTATTATTCTCTAGAATAAACAAAACATTCAATTTTAAATCTTTATATAATTTTTAAAATGGTTAAAAATCGAATAATGGACATTAACAGAACTTATTGAATAACTTTTGCTGGATTACTTATTCTTTTTTGTAGCGTCAATATTATGATTATTAATGAGGTTAAGCTTAAAATCATAATCAAGAAGATAATATCACTTGGAATTTCATTTTCTATTCTAGAAGAATAAGAAAATCTTATTAATACCATATCTATATCACTTCCATCACCGATCCAGGTCTCTCCAAGAATATAAATATTCTCAAATACATCAATATACATATCATAACACCAATTGTTATCCGTTTCATTCCATTTCGTATACCATAAAAATTCACCAGTTTCATTATAATGTAATACAACAATAACACCAACCTCTTGTATATAAGAATATGTTTCACCTAAAATGAAAAGATTGTTATTGAAGCCGAATTCAATTTCTACTGGAAAATTTTCTCCGTCATAGTCAGACCAACTTTCATCCCAAATATATTCCCCTGTTCTATTAAATTTTACTAGTGTTATACTTGAATTGTCAAGATAGCTGATAGCTGGCTCATCTGTCCAGACTAAAATATAAACATAACCCAATGAACTTATTGCTAAATCCCAAGATTCCTCATGATCTGCACTTCCCCAAGATTCATTCCAAAATAGGGTTCCCGAAGTACTATATTTTGATAGAAAGATATCACCCCCATAAGGAATATAGGGCTCACCTTGATATTTTATTTTATAAGTCCCAGTTATATAGATATTATTGGATGAATCTATAGCAATTTTATAAGCATAATCTCCATAAGCAGTGCCCCATGTATTATTCCATAATTCTTCTCCCAAACCATTAAACTTCACTAGAAATACATCACCGCCTATAAGGTATTTATGTCCATATACATCACCAACCTGTATCATGCCAATAACTCCAGATATATATAGGTTGTTAGATGAATCGAGTATTACATCAAATCCCACATCGTATCCAATTCCACCCCATGTCCTATTCCATAACTGTTCTCCTATAGTATTATATTTGATTACAACCATATCAAGAGCTCCATTTCCAAATGATTCTGTTCGACCTATGATGTACACGTCATTAAATGAATCTATTACTACTTCATATGCTGAATCCTTATTAATTCCGCCCCATGTCCTATTCCATAACTGATCTCCCATACTATTATACTTTATTATAATGATATCATTATCTCCATTTCCAAAACTAGATGTGTATCCTGTGATGTAAAAATCTCCCGATAAATCCACTGTAATGTCATAACCGAATTCATCATTGCTACCACCCCATATAAAGTCCCATTCGTATTCAATCATATTTTTATATTTTATAACCACTACATCAGCGCCTCCGTTCCCATACGACTCAGTATAACCTACAATATAAAGATTATTTGAAGAATCAACAATAAACTCATTAGGTCTATCATGACTGCTTCCTCCCCATTTCGTATTCCATTCTTCAAGATTAGGATTTTCAGAGATGGCTGCTGTATTAAGGATCTTATCGCTTCTTTTTTCTATGTAGGTTTCATTAACCAGAAAAGAAATGAAAAAGTTAGATAAAAAAAATAGGCTAATGATTAAAATTAATATCCTTTTTAGACGAATTTTAATCATCTTTATTTTTTTGTCAAATTTTTGAACCTGGATTATTGTTAGAGAAGTAAAGGAAACTTTTAAATAAAATGGTAAAAGCCAGCAACAAGTTTATATCTAAGAAATGTTAATTACCTTTTATGAGAGAAAATGATTTATTCCCAGATTATGAACCGAAAACCACTCCTGATACTGTCGAAGATTATTTACAGTACCCTGAAAGTGAAACCTTCAAAATTCTAGGGGAAATTGGAGAAACGAAACTGGAACATTTAAAGCAAATCTTAATTTTATTTAAAAAATATCAAAAGAAAGCTAAAAAGAATCTAGGCGGATTTCAGGATGGTAGAGTTAGTTTAGGTGCCAATTTAAAACAGTACACTCCTTCAGAAGAGGAGTTAATTGTATCAGAATTAGGTAAAATGATAAAAAATGTAATCGAAGTTTATTCAGAAAAGGAAATTAATGAATATAAAAAGAAGGAGAAAATTAAATCCCAAATTATTGAATTTAATGAAATTTATTTTAGACATGTCGATGTCATGGGTTCAGGCAGATATTTCTATGCTGAGAAGAACAAACAGAAGATTAGAATTAGATTATGAATCTTTAAATATTAGTTTTTGTTTACTAATTTGCTTAAAAAGTATTTATCACGAAATTTTAAATCTTTAATATATTAAAAGTTTTATTAACATCAATATATACGTGATCATCGTTTTAAAATTCCATCACATTATTATATAGTATAGGTAGTGATCAATAAAACTTTGCCATCTGAATCCAAAAATTGATCAAATACATTGAATCGATTTCAGAAATTAAAAAAAAATTTTTTTATATCGCCAACTTTTTTTGTCGACCAGAAGTGGGCGATTTGATCCCTCTGTTTTACATCATCAACCAACAAATTTAAATAGAAGTAATGTCAATTTACTAATAAGAATGTTAAATTTTACATAAAGTTTAACACTTCTATAAAAATAAATTTTATGGAAATTAACCAAAATAATTAAAAAGTGGAGGAATAAAAAATGGCTGCATTTGCCTGGTCACCATTACGTGCGTTAATGAAAAAAGCTGGTGCTGAAATTGTAAGCCGTGCTGCAGTTGATAAATTAATGGATTATTTAGAAGAATATGCTAAAGAACTTACTGCATGCGCTTTAGATATTGCTAAGCACTCTGGCCGTAAGAAAGTCACCCAGGCTGATATGAAACTTGCTATCGGTATGATTTAAGCCGATAACTCAAAATAGGATTAACCAATATATTTTTTTCTTTTTTTTACTTTATATTAATAAAGTTTTACTTTCAAAGTGATATTTGTCTTTCAGTTTATGCAACATTTTTTTAAAAAAAAAGCTTTCTTTATTCTAAATTTAAATCAATCCAATTCTCACTAAGATCTTCTCTTAGGAGTTGGAACATTTTCAGAGTTTTCTGGTTAAACAACTAAACCAATAGTCTTTTTATTAAACTTATTATGATAACTCATAGATTTTGATAGAATCCAAACTCAAAATTGTAACTATTAAATAAAATCTCATTTATATTAATTAATATGGAGAAACGTAAATTAAATGAAATAGAATACCTAAATTGGCTTATAGGTCAGCCTTACAACATCTCTATGTCCATTACGGTAAAAGGACATATAGATAAAGAATTACTAAAAGAGTCTTTAGAAAAAGTTCAAAAGAAGCATCCAATATTGCAATCTCGGTTAGATGTGAATGACGAAGGAAAGCCATTTTTGATTTTTGGTGTTAGTGGTTTGATTCCATTAGAAATCATTCCTCGAACAGATGATGATCATTGCAAAATATTAGTGGACAAGGAATTTAATATCCCATTTGAAAGAGGTATTGATTGCCCTTATCCATTAATCAGAGTAAAATTGTTAACATCAGAATCAATCTCAGATATAATTATAACAATAGCTCATGTTATAGGGGATGGTATGTCAATGATATATCTTTTCCGTGATCTTATTTTCTTAATGGCAAGTTCTAAGAAAAGAATTAAACCTCTTAAAGTAATAATGAACGCTGAAGACATCCTGCCTTCTTTTTACCGTAAAAAGATACCTAAAACTGCGAGAAAATTCAAAACACTTGTATGGTTTATTAAAAAGTTGATTACTCTTCGAAAATTCATTCGGAAACTTACTAAAAAACAGTCGAGGGAAAAAAAACAAGACAATAAAGACAACAAACAGAAGCGGTTTATAACTCGAAATTGGGTTTTAACAGAAGAACAATCCCAAGCATTAATTAAAAAATGTAAAAACGAAGGGGTTTCAGTTCATAGCGCATTGTGCACAATGTTTTTACCAGATTTCCCGCTTATTTATAATCCTGTTAATTTAAGAAAGAAATTAG
>JBHLPZ010000153.1:0-7790 GCA_048885325.1 Candidatus Odinarchaeota archaeon | reverse complement strand
CAAGGTGAATATGTAATATGGTTTTTCCTTCTGAATCCCATTTTCTTCTTTCTCAATTTCAGAAACTTTTTTGGTAAACTCCGAATAGAGATCTCGGACTTTTTTATATCCTTCCTCAGTAAGAAAGAACATACTGCTAAACCCTACGTCTTTTTTCATTAATTCTTTTAAATAATCAAGTCCACCTTCCCTTCCTCCAAGTATTTTAAAGAATTTTTTATAAATTTCAAGATTCCTTATCGCAAAATTCAGATAAGCTTTATAAAATTCCACTGTTGATGAAGTGGTTTTTTCGATTTCAGAGTCTGTTTCACTCAACTTTTCAATGTAGCCTGACTTTAATGAATAGTATTTAGCAGGAATATTACCTCTTACTTTTTCTTGACGAGAAAGCTCAATAAGATCAAAATCCATTAATTCTTTCAAGTGATGATGCGTTGTTGATTTACTTTTATTAATTTTTTTGGAAATTTCAGAAAAACTCAATTCTGGGTATAAATTTAATAATGAGAATATACTCCATCGCACATCACTTTTTAAAACATCAAGAACAGATTTTTCATTATTTGTTTTACTCATAGTTTAAATATGTATTTTATATTATTTATATTTTTCGAACGTTTGAAGATTTTTATAAAAACGAAACATTTATATATGTTATGTTCTATATTATTATTAAAAATCGAACGTATAAAAAAAATAAAAAAAATCAAACAAACAAAAAAGGTGGAAAATGTGAAAAAAACCAATTTAACCCAAAGGGAAATAATAATTTTTAAAGTCTTAGTTGGAACTAATCCTTATTTTTAAGAATAATTTTTTTTCTTTTTTCTTTTAATTTAAACAAACTTTTATGATTTTTTCTTTAAATCTTTATATTGGCCATCTAATATTTGCGCGATATATCGTCTTCCTTTAATAATCCACATTATTTTATGTCCTTCTCTCGCTTTTTTGCCCCATTCAGATTTTTTATTACGGTTTTGTTCGATATATCGATATCCAAAAAGATCGACATATTTCACTCCACTTGAAAATTTTTTTATTTCATATACGATTTCATCAATCTCCACACTCTTTTTTCGTCCAAATATTGCATTATAGATTTTCAATCCATTTTCTTTTAAATTTTCCAAATTTTTTTCTCACCTTAAATAATTATTGTATCATGAGCTACTACTTTTTCTTTCTTTTCCTCAACAAATTCAATATCTTGAAGATTTATCGTTGTTTTTGGAAATATTTCTCCACTATCTAACCTTGCAAAAGCCTTCTTCTTGTCGTTCGAAAATATCTCGAATTTAAAATTCATTATTTCTTTAGCTTGTTGGTTTTTGAACTGCATCAACCACGAAAAATCATCTAAATTAAGCAAAAGATCATCTAAAAGCGTAATTTTTTTCAATTCGGTGGTAAAATACGTATCGCGTATTTGAATTGGAATTGGACGTCCCCATTCTTGTAATTCATCTATCAACATTAAAAAGAATGCTAAGGGCTGTTTTTCAAAAGCATAATCGTTAAGTTGAGGTTTGAAATTATGTAATGCTATTGCTCTTGCTACTTTAACATAACCAATATTTTCATCATTATTTCGAATTTCCTGAGGAGTTCCAATACCTCTTAATAGAGAAAGTGCTGAAATAACTCCATGATCTAATTCAACAGGATCTTTAAATTTATATTCGGGATGACCTTCTGGCTGAGTTAAAAAAATTTGAGTACTTGGAGCAGTTAATTTTTCTTTTCTGAAGCCTGCTCCTTTTCTTATTAAAGTACGTGCTTCTTTTGAAAGTCCTTCCTCTAAAATTTCGAGATATTCTTCTTGTTGTCCTTTCCAAGTTAAGTTTACTTCAAAAGGAATAAATTCCAAATCAATAGTAGGATAACATTTTAAGAGTTGGTTAACAAGTGAATAATTTACCGCGGTTGTCATTTTTCCTAAAGGATAACCAATATCATGAATTAAACCTGTGATCCACCAAAATTTATCTTTCAATAGCTTCTTATCCAGTTCTGTTAATTCAGAAATCAATCCTTCTAGAGTTCCTTGACCTAAATCTTGTTCTAAAAGAAAATCTCCTAAAACAGCAACACGAAGAGCATGTTCAGTGTGATCTCTATAATACTTTTTGACACTTGTACTATAGAGAAATGCCTCAAGATCGGGTAGAGCTTTTATAAGATAAAGTAATCCTTCCGACTCAATTCCTCTCTCTTTAGATACATCATATAGCGCGGAAGAGAGATTTTTTTGTTTTCCAGTTAAAAATCCTAAATCAAAATCTAAGCCCTCAACATTTTTTAAAGATTTTTTAATATGTTTCTCAATTGGTTTTTTAACCCCACTAAACATTTTCGTTGTGAAATTTGAAATACCTTTTCCCAAAAATCCTAACTTATCCAATTCCTTTTGTGCTTCGCTTAAATCCTTATCCAACTCTTGGAATGATAAAATCATATCATCTTTTTTGAATTCTTCAAGCGCTTTAGGATTCACTTCTTCTAATGTTTTCTCTATACTTTTTAATAAACCATTCATCCATTGACTGAAACTATTGCTCTGTTTAGATATACGGTTTAATATCCAGTCGTCATCAATTCTAAAATCTTTCAATTTGAAGTAAGACCTCGTAATTTTTATGAAAATATGTTTCTATGATTATTTCTTTAATTTACGATCTTAAAAGTTTTATTTCTTGATAAATATTAACCTTAAGAAACTAACGATATTAAATGGTTTTGGATAAATAGTGCTTCTTATTGAATTTAATCAAATAGTATATATTCTAAAAATTTATATGCCCGTTTAATTATGTTAAACCAAACGGAAAAAAGCAAACCAAATCAAAAAGTAGTTTTTTTATAAAGACTTTTTGATTTTTGTTTAATTTTTTAAAGAAATGAATACTGGAGTCAGGTATGGTTTATTTTGAGATAAATCACTTAGGCTTTAATTGTGGAAAAATTAAGGAGAAATGCTCAAAATACCCAAAGTATTGTTTTGAGTGTGTTAAAAATAAACTTAAACAACTTGGTTTAGAAGTGGAATCTGAGGTCAATGTTGTTGAAATTGATTCTGAAAAACGTCGTCTTAAGATGGAGGAACAATTAATCTGGCGCATATTTTCAGATGTTCTTAATATTAGACATGTAATAATTATTGATAAAGAATCTGGACTAACATTGTTGAATTATCCGGTCTCAGGAGAAGAAATTAATGCCGATCTTTTGAGTGGATTTATTCAAGCTAATATAACTTTTTCAGAATCTCAAAAAGAACCTTACCGGTCTTCTCGATCTATAGGAGATAAAGCTTTTTATGAATTTCAGTATCAGAACTTTAATATACTCTTAAGAGATGGAGATTATATTAGGATTTGCTTAATGCTTGATAATAAAGCTTCTGAAAACATTAAAAACCAAGTCTTACACTTAATCCCTGATTTTGAAGAAAAATATAACCAAGAAATAAATAATTTTCGAACTGCTGGAATGTTTTACTTTAAAAATATGGTGGATTATATCATTGATTCATTTGAAATACGGTTAGTTTTCCCCATGATTTTGACTCAATCTATCGCTCCTAATATTTTACAAGGAATTAATCAAAATCAAATTCAAAAGGCTATTTTTAATATTGCTAAGGAAATCCTTGTTTCGAAACCCTTCTTTTTTATAAACAATTTACTAAATCGAGTAAAAAAAATTGTAAATTTAGATGCACATGTTATTTTATATCAGATATATCAACTAGTTGAGAATAAAACTATTATACCAACTAAGTTAGAAGTAGCTGTGACTAATCTGGAAAGAATTCAAGAAGCTGAAGATGAAAAAGCTGAAAAGTATAAACCTATATCGTCAATGATTATTTCTGATTCAGATCTTGCTGATCTTAAAGAGAAAGTGGAAGATATGGATGAGAATTCAGCAGTTAATGTTATCAGAGAATTGGTAAGAAAAGGCAAAAATGCTGAGAAGGTCAAGGCTTATCAAGTGGCAGAAAAGGAATATAAAAAAGCGCTTTTCTTAGCAAAAGAATTAAATCTCAAAATTCATATTGAACGAATTTCAGAAATTCTGTTAGAATTAGATAAACAAGTTAAACAATTAGAGTTAGATTTTACTTTAAAAGCAGGAGAAAATGCTGAAAAAAGTGGAGATTTTATAAATAGTATCCAACATTATCAAAAAGCATTAAAAATTCTTGAGAGTTTTTTAATATATAATATTTCTGATTCTAGAATAAAAAAGATTAAAAGGAAAATTGTCAAACTGCGTGAAGAGTTATAGGATTTCTAATTAGGAAACATCCAATCTCATAACATCATGATGGCATACTGATAATGAGTTTTTAGAGGACGCAATCAACTTTACATTATCCATAACTTCAACATATGAAGAAAGAATCACTAGATTTAGGTCATTACCAATTAATTGAACGCCATCGTGAATTATGCAATTATCTGCCAAAATTGCTTTTTCGCATTTGACATTCTTTGCAAAATACGTGCCATTATAAATCAAGGTCTCTTTAATTTCTGTATTTTCTCCAATATGAACATTATCTCCAATTATAACATTAGGACCAATTTTTGAATTTTTTTTAAGAACTACATTTTTTCCGATGGTTATTGGTGGTTTTAATAACACGTTTTCTTCAAGATCCAAGTTATCATCAATGATATTGTCATGTTTTTCTTTTAAATTTTTTAAAATATCATTCATTAATAGTATATTACCTTCTAATAATTCTTCAGGCTTCCCTATATCCTTCCAAACTCCTGGAATTGGATAATGATATAATTTTCCTTCACTAGCAAGAATAGGAAATACTTCTCTTTCAATAGACATTTTCCTTTTTGGTACTATATATGAAAATATTTCTGGTTCTAAAAGATAAACTCCAGCATTAATAGGCATTGGTATGTCTTGTCCTTCTGGAGGAATATATTCGGTTTTTTCAAGAAATTTGGTAATTTTATTTGTATCTTTATCAATAATTAATACACCATATCTTGATGGATCAGGGACAATTTTACTTGCTATGATTCCAACCCCTTTGTAATTATTGTGGGAGTGAAGTATTTCTTTAAAATCAAAATTTAATATTACATCTCCATTTATCATAAAAAAATTTTCATCTTTTAAGTAATCCTCTGCTAATTTAATTGCTCCAGCAGTTCCTAACGGGTGTCTTTCATCAGTGTATCTTATAATTACCCCTAATTTTTCTCCATCTCCAAAATAATTTCTTAAAATATCTGACATAACACTAACAGCTAAAATTATTTCTTTAATTCCAGCAGATTTTAATAAAAGAATTTGACGTTCAATAACTGGTTTATTAACTACGGGGATTAGTGATTTTGGAATAGTACAAGTCAAGGGTCGTAAACGAGTACCCCATCCGCCTGATAGAATAATCGCTCGTGTCATTTTAATAAATTCAAAAAGTTAAGAAGATCTAGTTTTCTAAATTATTTTTATGGAATTAATAAAGAAATTAAAATTTATTTTAAAAAAAGTAAAAATAAAGGGATTTTATTTTTTAAATAGAGGATCTGCTTCTTGGAGAGTACGCCTCATGACTTTCCCCATTACACTTTTAGGAATTTCATCAATAATTTCAATCATAGCAGGACATTTCCATTTTGTCATATTTTTCTCAGTCCATGCTATTAATTCCTCTCCATTTACTTTACCATGATATTCAGGTTTTAATGCTACCCACGCTTTTGTAATTTCTCCAACTTTTCCAGCTGGATCAGGTAATCCTGCTACTGCTGCTTCAGAAACAGCCTCATGACTCATGAGCATAGTTTCAACTTCAGCAGGAAAGACGGAGTGACCTGCAACTTTAATTAATTGTTTCTTTCTGTCTCTTATAGCTATAGTTCCATCATCATTCATAAATCCTATATCACCAGTTAGAAGCCATGTCCGACCATCCCATTTTTTCAAAGTTTCTGCGGTTTCTTCTGGTTGATTCAAGTATTCTTTCATAACTTGAGGTCCACACGCACAGATTTCTCCTGTATGTTCTTCGCCATATTTTGAACCAGATAATCCATCTGCTATCGGTCCTTTTTCAAACTCTTCCACATCAAAGATTCCCCAATCTGTACCAGGGAATGGCATTCCAATCGTTCCAACTGGACTCTCTCCAAATAGATTTCCTGCACTTACAACAGGACTTGATTCTGAAAGTCCATATCCTTCTACGATTCTTCCTTTAGTATTTTCTTGGAATGCTTTTTGGACTGGAGCATGTAGAGGCCCTGCACCAGAAATACAGAGTCTCAGTTTCCCCATTAATCCTGGAAATTTTTCTAAATTTGGAAAATCAGCTATCCTCTTAAATAGGATTTCAGCACCTGCATAAAATAGTCCTTTAGGAGCTTCAATATGGGTAATTTCTTTTAAAAATTCGCCCGTTGGAGGTGGTCTTGCAAAAAGCATCATCCATCCACCCATAGCTATTGATACATTCATAACTGCCGTCATTGCAAATGAATGGTACATTGGAATAGCCCCAATATCCCCCACACCAGGCATTTCACCACCTAACCATAACACACATTGAGTTGCATTTGACACTAAATTGAAATGAGTTAGAACTGTCGCTTTTGGTACACCTGTAGTTCCACCAGTCATAATAAATGTAGCTGGATGTTCAATAGGATCAAAATCTACTTTTGGAAGATCAGGTTCAGTATTAAGAAGATCCATAAAATTAATTGCGCTGGGAAAATCAACTTTTCCTTTTGGAATTTTCCCAATCATTTTTCCTAGCCCTTTTTTCATTCCAGATAAACCCGATGCTAAATCTACGACATTTGTATAAATTACCATCTCAACATTAGTTCTACTGATAATCGGACGTGCAAATTCTCCATATAATGCATCCAAAGTAATGAGAACCTTAGCATTCGTCATTTTGAGTTGGTGAAGTACTTCTAAAGGCTTATAAGTAGGATTTATACCCGTAGCAATCGCTCCCAGTTTCACAGTTGCATAGAAACAAATAACATATTGAAAACAATTTGGCATTAAAAATGCAACAACATCTCCTTTTTTTATTCCTAATTTATCAAGAGCTGTCGCTAAAGAATCAATGGCTTGACCCGTTTCCTCATAAGTCATCCAAGATTCAATAAACCACATTAGTTTTTCTTTTGCATATTTTTTTCTTTGCCTCTCAAATAACTCTCCTAATGAGATTTTTTCAAACTTATAATTTTTTGGAGTCTTCTTCGGCCACCATTTTTTAAACCATGCTTTTTCTTCATTAACTTGCCATTCTGACATCAAATTTCACTTTTGATAGTTCTTTTTAGATAAAAGTAATATTTTATATTGGAATATAAAAGTAGAATTGACTTAAATTTATAAAGTTTTTAAAAAATAACATTCAACAAGATATATAGACACCTTCTATTGAATTAATAATTCGATTATAAATTGAGTACTTGATATAAGTCTCCTAATCGTGAAATTGTTTTAAAAGGAATAAACTTTGAGTTATTTTTGACTATTTTTTTTCCCTTTACTTTTTTTTTTGAGAGATAATCATTCCCATTCATTCTTTTTCTCAAGTTTTGACGCTGAATCAATATGGGTTTGATACCTGCATTTACAGCTCCTTCTACATCCTCATCAGTATCCCCTATGAATACCACATCAGAAGGTTTTAGACCAACATTCTCAAGAGTTACATGGAATATTTTAGGATTAGGTTTTTCAAATCCAATTTCACCAGAAATCGCAACAAATTCAAAATATTT
>JBHLPZ010000152.1:0-7795 GCA_048885325.1 Candidatus Odinarchaeota archaeon | reverse complement strand
CCTTCTTTACATTTAGAAGCTGCTGTTGAAAAATGTACAAACTGTAAACAATGCTCAAAGCATTGTGTAATGGGGCTTGAAGTAAATGATTTAGTTCAATCGGGAGATATGTACCATTCAGATTGTATTTTATGTGGAAATTGTGTTCAAATTTGTCCACAAGACACAATACATTATGCTTGGAAATGGAAAAGTAAGAAGAGTTCGCAGTAAATATCTATTAAGCTAATATTAGGCTAATAATTAAAAGGATTATTTTTTTTTCTTTTTTTGTACTTTTTCACGTAAAACTCGTCTTAATACTTTCCCTACAGCGCTCTTTGGTAAGGATCGTACAAATTTTATAATTCTAGGATATTTATAGGCTGCCATGTTATCTTTAGTCCAATTTATAATTTCTTGCTCTGTAATTTTGCCTATATACTCAGGTTTAAGAATAATATGTGCCACGATCTCCTCACCTTTTATCGGATCTGGGGTTCCAAATACGGAACATTCTAAAATTGCTGGATGTTCGTATAATACTTCTTCGATTTCTCTGGGATAGACACTGTGCCCTTTATATTTTATCATATCTTTAACGCGATCAAGTATAAAAATATAACCTTCTTCATCAAGTTTTGCATAATCTCCTGTTCGAAACCATCTATAACCTCCTGCTTCAAAGAATACTAATTTATTTTCCTCTGGCCTATTATGATATCCTAACATAACTTGGGGTCCAGAGACAACTAATTCTCCAGGCTCTCCAATTTGCAAAAAATTAAAATTTTCATCAATAATTCCCACCAATGTATTTGCTACGGGGTGACCGCAACTACCATATTTCTTTCTTGCCCAAGGTGGAGAGTTTGTAACTGTCGGACTTGTTTCACTTAAACCATATCCTTCTCCCATCTCAAAACCAGTTTTTTCCTTCCATGCTTTAAAGATTTCGGCAGGTAAAGATCCAGCTCCAACATTAGCATATTTTAAACTACTAAAATCGACGTTCTCGCTTCCAGGATAATTTAAAAGATTTATAAACATAGTAGGAACACCAAGCATTAAATTTGCTTTATATTTCTCTATTATTTCTAGAATTTTCGGAATATCGAAAGTGGCTAATACGTAACCTTTCGAACCGATTAGAGGTGATTGAGCGAGTTCGCAAGTCTGTCCATATATATGATACCAGGGTAGTACACACAAGTTTATAAAATCGTCCTTAATGAATTCTTCTTTCATATAATTGGTAATCTGCATCATCTGATATATATTTGCGATTATGTTATAATGCGATAAACAAGCACCTTTCGGAAGCCCTGTAGTTCCTCCCGTATATTGAATAACAGCGATATCCTTTTTGGGATCAATTTTTACTTCTAATTCTGAATCTGAAAGAGGTTCGGGATTTTGTTCCATTAAAGTATTAAAATGTACAACTTTTTCGGTTTCTAGGATATCAGGAACTTTTCCCTCAACATTCACAACTACTACTTTATTTAGGTTTAATTTATCCTGTACACGTTCATATTGACCAAAAAACCTATCAATCATGATTAAAAAAGATGTTCCAGAATCTTCGAGTTGATATAAAATTTCACGAGCTACAAATAAGGGACTTAAAGCTGTTATGGTTGCCCCAAGACTTAAAGCAGCAAAATATGCAAAACTGAAATATGGACCGTTTGGTAACCAGATTGCAACCACATCACCTTTTTTAACTCCTAACTCATATAATCCAGTTGCAAATCTCCTTGTTAGAAGATCCATCTCATTAAATGTAAATTCTCTTCCATAATAATCCATAGATACCTTATCCCCATATTCTTCAGGACCGTTTTTGAAAATATCTACTAGAGAGATGTCTTCAGGAATGTCTATTTCTAGAGTTATACCAGGAGGTAAATAATTTTTCCAATAGCGATTTTTTATATAATCTGGAATTTCCATAATAATTCATTTTATGGTTTAATAACTATGAGATGTTTCTAAATATAAATATTAATATTTTGATTCAATTTCAAAATAATTACTTCATTTTTAGGCTAATTAAATAATGTATAAAGTTTTAATATCTTCTTTTAATTAATTAGAAATATTGAAGTAGTATTCTTTTTTTTATGTGGAAATGGCTTTATAAATAACTCTATTTGGTTAACAAAATGAAACCCATGCATGAATTGGGAGTTCGAGTACCCATTAAGCGATCATTAGTTATTAGAAACATTAAAGAAGTAACTAAAGAGCAGAGAGAACATGCTTTAAAAGAGACAGAATATAGTATGTTTTCATTTCCTGCTGATATGTTGGTGTTAGATTTCCTTTCTGATAGTGGAACATCTACTATGACAGATTTACAATGGTCATCTTTATTCCATGGAGATGAAGCATATGGGCGTAATAAAGGATATTATGTACTTTTGGATGCTATACGAGATACGTTTGAAAGAGGAAATAATCCTAAAAAAAATATTAATTTAATTCTTTCAGGAGAAACAAATATTGAAAAATTGATGGATGAGCTTTATCTTGCTTCATATAAGAATGGTTTTGTGAATGGGGGCATACACCAATTAACTCGACCTAATGCTTTTTTAGTACCCCAAGGTCGATGTGCAGAATATCTATTATTTTCAACAATTGCTCCCCTATTAAGAAAGAAAAATCGAGGAGGGGAATTCTATATTCCTAACAATGGTCATTTTGATACTACTGAAGCAAATATTTCTGCTAATGGAATTAATCCTGTAAATATATTTTCAAACGATTTATTTGAGGATTTTCCAGCTGATCAAATGGATATTAGAAATCCATTTAAAGGAAATATGGAAACGCAAGAATTGAAGTCTTTTATTCAAGAAAAAAACTCCGATAATATTCCTTTAATTTATTTAACCTTAACAAATAATACTGTTGCTGGTCAACCGGTTTCCCTAAAAAACATTAAAAAAGTAAGTCAAATTGCTAACAAATATGATATTCCATTGTTCATTGACGCTTGCCGTTTTGCAGAAAATGCGATTTTTATTAAAAAATTTGAAGAAGGATATCGAAATAAACAAATATCATCTATAGTTCAAGAGATGTTTTCTTACGCTGATGGATTTACAATTAGCTTTAAAAAAGATGGTCTGGCAAATATAGGAGGAGGTTTATTTTTTAGAGATAAGGGTGTTTTTCATCAAAAGTTTTCTAATAATGGAGATATCGGAATTAAATTGAAAGAAAAACAGATTCTTACTTTTGGGAATGATTCATAT
The DNA here is from genome assembly GCA_048885325.1 of Candidatus Odinarchaeota archaeon. Taxonomy (GTDB): domain Archaea; phylum Asgardarchaeota; class Lokiarchaeia; order Sigyniarchaeales; family SOKP01; genus SOKP01. Next base: position 4,550 of record JBHLPZ010000152.1, on the reverse strand, counting down.
GGTGGATTATCAGGAAGAGATATAATTACAATTGCTACAGGTTTATATGAAATCATTAAAGAACCATACTTAAATGAGAGGATTAGGTTTGTAAGGGAGTTTGCAAGAAAATTAAATGACAATGGAGTCCCTGTCGTCTTACCAGCAGGAGGTCACGCTGTTTATCTTAACATGGACAAATTTTTTGAAGGATCTGATATGAAAATTGATGATTTCGGTGGGGTGGGTCTAACTATTGAATTAATTAAACATTATGGAATTAGAGCTGCTGAACTAGGACCATTTGCATTTGAATGGGATAATAAAACGCCAGAAGAACGAAAAGGCATTTTAAATTTAGTCCGATTCGCAATCCCTCGAAACGTCTATGATACTTCGCATATAGATTATGCTGTTGCAGCAATTACGGAATTATATAAGAATCGAGATCAAATCCCCAAAGTTAGAGTCTCCCGTGGTGCTAAATTACGATTACGTCATTTTCAATCAGGACTTCAACCAATTTACAAATAATAAAATTTGGTAATTACACAACATTTTATTCGTGTAGTTTTACAATTATGTCGCTTAATTATCTTTAACTAAACTTTTATAAAGTTTGACTATTATAATTTAACTACCATGCCTATGCAGGATAATTGGGGGACAATTTCATTTTTAATTTTCTATTTAGCATTCATTTGGGTTCTTTTAATTTTAGCCATTATTAAAAATCTAAAAAATCCTAAATTAAAACCTACATCAAGTGTTTGGAAGTGGACGTTTCTGGCATACTTTTTCTTAGGTTTCGGAGATATATTCCATTTAGGATTAAGAATTTATCTCTTCTTAGCAAATATTCCATTAGATAGTGATCTTACTCGAAATTTTTTAGGTATTGGCTATACTATAACCGGTATCACTATGACCTACTTTTATATAGCCTTTCTTCATGCATGGTCTAAGCAATATGGTAATAAATATTCAACACCATCAAAAGTCAAACTGTATATTAGTATAGTATATATAGCTTTTATTATTAGGATTTTTCTAATATTTCTGCCATATAATCATTGGTTCGATTTTGTACCTCCATTAGACTTCGGATTTGATTTTAGAATCATTACATCATTACCTCTTTATGTAATAGGTCTTACTGCTGTCGGATTAATATATATGCATTCAAACGAAGAGAGGAAAGAATTTACTGGGATTAATGTTAATGTAAATAAGGCAAATTATTTGGCTTCAATATGGTTCATGGTATCTTTCATATGCTACTCTATTACTTTATTTGCTGTCGTTTATATTCCATTAACAGGGCTTTTCATGATACCTAAGACAACTGCTTATTTAGTTGCATTATATTATCATTATAAATATCTTTTAAGCAAATGAAATTCTAATTTTTTTTCTTATTCTGCGAAACGAGAAAAAAATTACATAATTTTATTTATATAAAACCTAATTACTATTTATCAATTAAAACTAATTGAGTTCTAGAAAATTAATAGTGATAATAATGGGTTTAACTGATCCCCTTCCAGATTATGAAAATATACTCATAATACTACTACCTTTTAATATAGCAGTAGCTTTAATCATTGGAATTTTTTATTTTTGGCGCGACAGAAAGACAAAAGCAACAATTACATTATTATGGGCACTTGGTTTTACGGGTGTAGGTTTAGGAATATTAATTAATTATTTGATTAGCTATACTTTTTATGACTACTTTAGCACAGTTTTACCACCATCCTGGGATTATTCGCTTTTTAACACTATAGGAATGTTAATTATAACTTTTTCGTTAGCGTTGAGTACATTTTTTGTTAGGCTTTTTAGTAGAAAAGCTGAAAAAACTGGAATAGTTATACTTAGCATAATGACAGTCATTGGATTAATCATACTTGTAGCTAATTCTTTTATACCCTTCGATGAATACAATATTGGTAGCTGGATTGCTAGAATATTAGCAATTTGGGTCATAATATTCTTTACATACTTTAGTATTCATTCTAAGAATTATCGCATTTTAGCAATTACAATAGGGTTAATTTTAGCTACTACGAGTGGTATTCTGATGACACAATTTCATGGTACAATGTTAGGTCTTATCGGAAATTTGCTGCAATTCATCTTTTATGTTTTTATAGCTTATGGTTTATTTTTTACGCGCCAAAAAACAGTGTAAATTCTAAAATATTCTTTTTTCAATTTTTTAGAATGAGTTATTACCAGGGAAAAAAATCAAAATTATGTCCTTAGACAAAAGATCTAAGGATAAGCAAGAAAAATAATTTATATTTTCTTTCTATTTTAAATTCTTTATTAATATATCTGCTTTCTATCAATTAAGTATTTCACTATTACTTTAAATGAAAAATATTGAAAGAAAGCTTTAAATATCTAATCTCCTGAGCTTCTGAGATATATTTTTTCTTCTAAGAATCTTTATAAAATCATTTTCTCTCTGCTTTAATCGGCTTAAAAATGTATCAAGCTTATCAAAGTTATTAAACCAATGTTCTTTACCATTAACAATGATCTTTACACCTTTTCTCTCGTTATTATTAATGATTGCATAAATACCGCCTATCTCAGAGTCGTGTTTAATAAATATTTTTTCTCCGCTTAAATCATTCCCCTTTTCATTTCCCTTTTTTGCCCAAAATTGATTCTTTAGAAGATAACTCCTATACATACTCATCTTATTACACACACATCCTTTTAGTTTTATTTGTATATATACTGTGGAGTCATCTTGATATATGGTATCATGACCCCTTGAGTAGTATCCAAATGATATAAGATAAAGTTCAATTATAGAATAGTGTGTTATTGAGGGTATACCCCGATATTACGTAAAACTTACTATATTAGATTTGACTCTTCTCATATCATTTAAATAACTCATAATCAAAAAAACTGATAATTGATATTTAAATCACAAAGTAAAATTAATAGCAGTGACTACTAAAAAAGAATTATTTGGGGTCATCTCAAAGAAATTTCTAGTGGAAGTTTGTTCCATGGGAACGATATTTAGATGAAAAAGTCTGCTTTAAAAACATTAAGTGATTACCATTTTTTGAGTTAATAGAAAAGGAGCTGTGGGTTAAGGGGAAGGTATTATTAAATATGATTAGCGAATATGAATTTTATATGAATTTATATGATGGTTTCATTAAAACCAATAACATAGAGAACGATAAAATCCTCTGGAAAATGAATTCCATCATAAAATTAATGAAACTCACAGAAGAAAGAGATACAGAGGAATTTTGTGAAAGTGGCTTAAGAATGATAATGGCTTTCTTTAAAAGTTATCAGTTTGATTCTTGTGATATTAAAAGTAAAGATTTTGATAATTCTTCAATCTATCAAAAAAAGATCCTTATGTCAATTCTGAGAGAAGAATTTATCTAAACTCCTTTTCAAATTCCCATATTGCATCTTGAATAGTATGTAAATTTTTAACGACTTTACCTGAGTTCCTCGTCTCTATTTCCTGAGCATTATAGATAGCTTTTCCGACTGCTATGGCACGATCATGTGTTTCGTCGACAATTTGTACTATATCATTTTTTTTAATAGAGGGATCAATTTGAGTAATTCCAGGACGCATAACATCAGCTCCATTAGCAACATAACGAATAGCACCCATATCAACTACAATAGTTTTAATTTTAACTTTATTATTTAACAGAAAGGTTAACACAGGTATATAGCCATCATCTTCAGTTTTCCATAGTTTTAACTCTTTATTAATAACAAACAACGTGTCTCCCTTCTCTGTTTGAATTACTTCAATATTAGACTTCTTGGGAAATACTTGGCTCAAAAATGTTTCATCATATTGCTTTGAAACATCTTCTTTTAAGGCTTTAATTTCAGATTTCTGAATATAATGTCTATGTTTAATGTGCATAATCATTAACTAAATAACAATGATTAAATAAAAATCTTATAACTATAATCCTTAAATTTTTCAATAAAAAAAAGAATAAAAATTGATTTTAAACAAAAAAATCAAGAGTTCTAAATTAATAATTCTTAAGAAAATACGAATTTGATTCAAAAAAAATCTTTTAATTCCCCCGTCTTATTTTTTCATGTTTTATGAAGAAAGTATATACTTCAGCCGTTGTAATAATCCCTCCCGAAGATAAGTGGGAACCAATACAAGAAATTCGAAAACAGTATGATCGTCAGATTAATAGATGGATGCCCCATATTTCATTAATATATCCATTTCGTCCAGAAGCAGAATATAATACTTTAAAACAAGAATTTTCAGCAGTATGTAAACAAATAAAACCATTTGAAATAAAATTGAAATCAATTAAATATTTTTATCATGGTCACCAAAATTTTACAATATGGATTGCACCAGAACCGGAAAGTTCGATAACCAACTTACAAAAAAATATCCAGATGCTTGTACCCGACTGTAATGATGTTAATTTATATAAAAATGGTTTTACACCTCATTTAAGCGTTGGACAAATTAAAGGAAAAAAATTTTTACTTCAAATTATTCAGCAACTTGAAACAAAGTGGCATGAAAT
>JBHLPZ010000151.1:0-7950 GCA_048885325.1 Candidatus Odinarchaeota archaeon | reverse complement strand
AATAAGTCCACCCAGAAAGTCTTTAAAATTACAGATCATATTGGTTTGGCGGCATATGGATTGATAGGAGATTTTCAAATTCTAGTTAAAATTTTAAGAGCCCAAGCCAATTTATACGAATTAGATGCTGGTGAGAGAATAAATACGCAGAGTTTAGCTAAATTAGTTTCCAATTTTTTATATTCGCGCAAGATGATGCCATTATTGACTAACTTAGTTGTAGCAGGATTAGATAAAGATGGACCCAAGTTGTATACGCTTGATGCGATTGGATCTTTAATGCCAGATGATTTTGCAGCAGCTGGAACAGGAATGCTCTTGTCTTATGGTATTTTAGAAGCGGAATATAAATCAGACATGACTATTATTGAAGGTGAGAAACTTGTTGAAAAGGCAATAAGAAATGCTATTAAAAGAGATGCTATGTCTGGAAATGGAATTGATTTACTGATTATTACAAAAGACAGAGCAGAAAAAAAATTCATTGAAATTAAAGAACTTGGCGAATAACTTTCTAAACCTCTTTTTTTATTATTAAATTTTATTATTATTATAAAAACCTAAAAGTTTGAATTTTTCAAATATTATTCTTATTTATTCCTAAAAATTTTATTAAATGCTAAATTTTTTAATTTGTGAGTCAATTCTTATAAAGTTGGTGTATTTCGATGTATTTATTTAATAACACTTTTAATGATACTAGAGAAATTAAGGGTTTTCTTAAGGATGAAATCTTACAAATTAGAACTCAAATTTCAAAAATACAATCAGATAGTCTTGAGCTAGACAAATTTATAAACTCTAAACTTAATAGTGAAATTCTCGATTTTTATAACAACTATATTGAAAATATTAAACAATTTATTGAAATATATTTAATTTCAGAAAAAGAAGATTCTTTTTATTTAAATTTGAAAAATGAAATTCAGGAGGAATTAAGATTATTATCAGGCAATTTATCTAATTTAAGTGCAAATGGAAGAAATCTTAAGAGGTTTTTAAAGGATCATAAATATGTCAATGATTTTATGGCTCAAACAAAGAACCTTATTGATGAAATAGATACTATTATTTCAATATTAAAAAGGCATACCAAAGAGATTGAAAAAGATTATGATAACGATATTTACTTATGGATAGAGGCAAATAAAATTAAAAATTTGAACTTCAAACTAAATGATATACTGGTATTTCTAAACTCTTGGAAAGAAATTCAGGAGATGCAAACTTTTTTAACTAGTTTAGTAGAAGCTAAAACCAAGATAAGAATAAGATCTCGTAAAGGGATGAATATTACTTTCCATTTTGATGAGCTGTATCAATATTTTTTAGGTAAAGAAGACCAAAAGTTAGCAGTTTATGAGGATCTTATATTCTTGTTAAATAAAAATAATATGATTAAGGAATTTGAAGGAGATGAATTTATTAATATCATTGAGAGAAAAGAGATAATCAGGAAATTAAAAGCTAAAATGCGTCCCTTTATTGTTTCTGCAATTGAAGATAAACTGAAAGGGATTATTAATGAAATTATCGATTTTGATAATAAATACGATTTGGAAGGACCAAAAGAAAGATCAGATGTAAATGTAATAATGAAAGAAAAATTCAAGGAATTTTTACCTAAAATAGTTGAGTACTATTTTTTAGGATTAGATAAAACATTTCAATCTATCATTAATGAGGCAGATGAGCGAAATATTGATGAATTTGTTAATATAGTAAATTCTTATTATGAAAAAATTGACAATCTCTCATCTAAAATTGATAAGATCGACACCTGGCTTTTAAAATTTGACCCATTTTTAAAACCATATGAAAGTATTACTATTTCATTAAGAAGGACGCTTTCACATTTAATTTCAGAAATTTATCGTCGAAAAGAGGAATATATGATTTATTTAAATAGTGTTAAAGATGAGGGATTAAGAGTTGATATTAGAGCCTATATTGATAAAAAGATTGCTGAAGTAAATAAATTAATCAGTTCTTATGAAGATGAAACTTCTAAAATAATAAAAGAAGAATTACCACAATTAAGACAAATACGAGAGCTTTTAAGGGAGTATAAAACTAAAATCGATGAAATAAAAGAGGAAGTATATATTAAATTAGATACATATAAAGAAAGTAATTTTGATATGTATAATATAATTAGACATTGGGAAACAAATTTTAACCGGAAAAAGCAACAATTAACCTTTCTTTTAACTCTACTCATTAATAAATTATTTAAAAGCTTTAAAGATTTAATTGATGAGGAATCAATTTTATTTGCCGAGATCACAGAAATTACAAAGCAAACAGAAAATTTTGAAGGCCTTCCATTAAATTTTGCTTTATCTGCATTCTTAGCCGAACGATTATCAGAAGAAGAATTAAAAGAACGAGTTTCAGAGATAAATGCAAAAATTAATCAATTAACTGCCAGTTTAGGTTTATACCAGATAGAGGTTGCTAAATTAGAAGAAATTTTAACAAAAAAGGTTAAAATTAGACAAGGAGTTGCTGTCTCTAAAGTACAGTGTACTGTTTGCCATAAAAATATAAATTTTGCCAAAGATAAATTGATTACTTGCCCTTTCTGTGGAAGTACATATCATTATTTGTGTGTAGCTGATTGGCTTTCAAAACAAAACACTTGTCCTATGTGTATGAATTACTTTCTTGAACCATATTCTGATTTATTTGAAACGGATGAAAGAGAGATTTAAAACCCTATACATAGGTTTGTATATTCAAATTTTTGAACAGGAATTTTTATTATATAAAAAAATTATTCTTCGACTACAATAAAATCAGATATTTCATGACCTCTCACAGAGAAGTTCGAGTCAAGGTAAATTGTTAAAGAATGAAGTGGATAATTATTATAACTATGACAATATACATAATTAATTGGCCAATGGTCAATTTTAGAGTTAATTAAAGACAAAATATCAATATCTCTCCCATAAATAGGTCTCTTACATACAGGACATATAGTTAATAGTTTTTTCATTAAAAAGGAATGATTTTCATAATTAATGATGGTGTTTCCCATAAAAAATCAGTTAAAAGTTTTATTCATAATTGAATTTAAAGATTTATAATTAAAGGCCACTAAAATTTAAGATTTTTAATTTTTATGATATTCGAAAAAACTAACTAATTTTCTGAATAAAACAATCAGCATTTAATTAAACTTGCTTTTATCAAAGATTTCTTCTAAAAAGTTCCGAATTTGACCTCTTGCTTTAGGTTCGTTATTAAATTTAGCATAGAGATAACTACTAAGAAAGCCTTTAATCTCAGCTTTTACATCTTTCAAATCAATAAATTCATACCCATCTTCTAAGTGATTATTATTGACTAAAGGTTTAATATGCTTATTAATCAAATAGAGAATGAATCTAACTAAAATAGTACTAATTTGTTCCTCTTCCTCGGAGCTTAATTCATAATCTCCATGTACAATTGCATCTTTAATGTTGTTCAATTGTAATAAATCTGATTCCATTTCTTTTGATATTTTTAATTTCTTAATTTTAGTAGCTAAATTTTTTATGTTCTTTGTATCAAGATTTGTATCACAGTAATTCTCGAGGTTGGCAAAAAATCGAACAAGAAACTTAAAATTATCATTTATACTATATAAATTCTCCCAAACTTCCATGTTTAGCTCTTTCATAGCGGATTCTATTTCATCTTCTACGTTCCTTGAAATCTTTTTTAAGTAATGGCTATAATCCCCAAATGGGAAACCAAAGTAATAGCTGTTATATTTAGTTTGTATCTCTTTTGATGAAACTAAATTATCTTGTATTTTTTCCTTTCTTACTATTTCTTTAACAAAAGTCAAAACATAATTACAACTAGGACAATAAGTCTTCCAGGTACTAATGATTGCCTCAGGTGGTTTTACACCATTATTAATATATCCATTAAAACCTGAAAGCTTTTTTCCATCAGGAGTGGAGAAAATCGCATCTTCAGGATAAAATGTCCTTGGGACAAATTTATTTTCACAAACAGGACATTTTACCATTTGTTTCTCACTTACAGTCATCGTTCTACCTCAACAATATGTTCTTACTTTTCACTTTTCTTATAATAACGAATTCATTAAATTTTAATATATTTACAATAAAGTAAAGCCGGAAGCTTTTATCCAATCACTATAAATTTCGAAATTTATACTACTACTTAAAATGAATTTCCATGAAATTATTATATTTATGTGATACTAGGATATTTCAAACTTTTTTATATTATATCTTTAGATTGGTTCACCGTTTGCCGACAAAATAAATATAAATTTACTCTAGATATAATTACATATGAAACAAAAAAAACAAAAATCTCTTCTGTACATAGCTGCCTTTCTATTATTATTGGCGCTAATTAGTCCAGTATATATAACATATGCTATAGGATTTGATATTGGAGATATCTTCGAATGGTCATGGGGATTAAAAATAATTATACCACGTGATCCTAAGGTAGCTGATTTTGGGATTTATTTTGTTCCCCATGCTATACCCCTACTAGTTACAGTAATCGCTATTGTACTGATAATAACTTTGTTTATTGAAATTAGAAAAACTAAGCAAAATTTTATTTATTTCAGATATTGTAATTTGGCTTTATCAATCATTTTAATTATTACATGTTTATTTTTATTAGGCTCTAGAATTATCCCTATTTCTATTTACTTATTTTGGCTAAGTGGGATTCTAACAATAATAGGAAGTACAGTAAGAAAAAAAGAAATAAACTATTTCTCAAAAAAACAAAATAATATAACTAATTGACTGGTTATCGTATATCTTACAAAATTGCTAACAAAATCAATATTTAGACTATTGGTGGAGATATTATAACATTAATCATTAAGTAGATACCAAAAACAATCATAAACCCGCCACATGCAATTAAAATATATTTATAAATTTTATAATTCAAAGCTTTTCCTCCAAAATATACAAAAGCTGAAATGGGCAAATACCAAATGATATCACCTAATTCATGACCTATAAAAAAAAGTAGAATTCCTATAGGATTTGCAAATGAAATATTAAAGTTAATCATGAATCCAAGTCCAATGACAGCCCACCAAAATTCCCAATAGGGATTGGAAAGAGAAACGATTATACCTCCCAAGTAACTATTTCCTTTAAATCCCTTTATTTGTTCTCTATCAATATCTAAATTAGCATCAAATTTCGTCTTTAAAACGTCGCGTATTACTAAAATTCCAAAAATTGCTAAAAAAATTCCCCCGATTATACCCACAATCATTAGAAAAACAATATTTTGAAAAAAAAGAGAGGCTCCAGCTAGAAGTGCCATTATCAATAAAAATTCAATTGTCGCATGCCCTAATACAATGTATATTCCCGCGAGATATCCCCTTTTTTGGTCCAATGATTTATATATAGTAAAGGTTAATAGAGGGCCAGGTGTTAAAGCACCTGTTAATGCAACTACAAAAGAAAATATTAAAATATCCCACATGAATAATAAGAGTTTGTATTAATTATATATAATAAAGTAATAGATCAATTTATCCATTTTTAGCATGTGATATAAATCTTTAAAATAGCATACCCTTATAATAATTTAGTCAGGAATCGCCCAGTTAATGAGTGCTACAATTACAAACACTACAATCAATATTGGAATCATAAACACTAAAAACAAATAAGATCCTTTTATTAATTCTTTTCGCCAAGATTTAACCCCTTCTTCCCACTTCTTCCGTGTTTCTTCTTGCCAATTTTTAATATCTTCTCTGATTTTTTGTGTCCTTGCTTCCCACTGCTGTTTCGTCTCCATTTGTGTTGTTTTTAAGTCCTCTGCCCATTTTTGAAAGTTGGAATTCCATTCTTGAGCGGTATTAGTTAAGAATGTATCTATCTGTTCTTTATTTTTTTCCCAAATATCCTTGTTTTTAGTTCGTATTTTTTCGATTTCCAAGGTCCAATCTTTGATTGCATTATCTAGATTTTCTTTAGTTTTATTAAAGAATTTATTAATTTTTTCTTTATCCTGATTCCATAACTCTACATTCTTTTTTGATTGCTCTTCTATTGATTTTTGAAATTTATTAAATCCATCTCGTATTCCGTTAACGAAGTTATTCCATCCTTTAAGTAAGATACTATCATTTTTTTTAGGACTCTCTATAATATCAAATTTATTGCTAGTTTTAGATAACTCATCAGAATTGTTCTGGTTGCTCATAGATTTTAAATAAGCTACCGATACTTAAATATTTATTTTATCGACGATTTTAATTAAAAATAATAAAAAGAGTGAAATCACCATGAAATTTGATATCTTGAAGAAAACACCTTTATATGAGGTTTTGTCGGATCGGGGAAGGCGAATAAATTTACCTGAGGGTATTTTTTATTGGGCAGGGAGAGCTAAGAAAGAAGCGGAATATAAAGGAACTATAGGAGCAGCATATGCTTATGAAAAAGATTTTCTGGGTGGTAATTCTATTAGGTGGGTTCCCTGTTATTTAGAGTATGTTAATGATTACTTCAATAATCTTGATATAAATGATCTAGTACCTTATGCTTCAATTTCAGGATTAGACGAATTACGAACAATTTGGAAAGAATGGATTATGAAAAAGTCTTTCTTTAAAATAGATACGGAAAAAGAGAAATTACAAAAGCTTGATAAATATACTTCTCTGCCTATAATTACTTCTGGTGTAACAAATGCAATCTTTATGAGCTCTGCGATGTTATTAAACCCTTCAGAAAGTATAATCTGTCCAAATAAAAGGTGGGGAAATTATGATAATATTTTTTCGAAATTTTTAGGTGCAAATATACAATCATTTGATTTTTTTGTTGATAATAAATTAAACTTAGAAGGAATAAAAGAAGCAATTTACAAAGTAGTGGAAACTCAAAATAAAGTCATATTAATTTTAGGATTCCCAAATAATCCAACAGGTTACATCCCAACATGGGAAGAAAATGCAGGATTAATTCAAATTTTGAAGGAAACTCAAAAAGAAATTCATCAACCCTTAGTGATTCTTATAGATGATGCTTATGAACCTTATGTTTTCAGTAAGAATGTAGTAAATCGCTCATTATTTTACGACATTCAGCAACTTGATGAAAATATTATACCTATTAAATTAGATGGTATTACAAAAGAACTTTTATTGTATGGAGGGCGTATAGGTTTTGTTACAATTGGTTTAAAATCAAAATGGGTAAATAATGATAAGGAGCTGGAGATATTAAAGAGTGAAATTGACAATAAACTATCAGGTTTTAATAGAAGTACAATTTCAAATTGCAATCACTTTTACCAAGCAGTTACTACTAAAATTTTTAAGGAAAAAGGTATGGATAGAATAATTAAAATTAGAAGTTCAATACAAGAAATACTTAAACTAAGGTTCGAAAAGATAAATTCAGAGCTTAAGAAAATTAAGAATCCAAATATTTCTGTTGATCCAAATGGCGGAGGCTTTTTTGTATTTTTAAATCTAAATCCTAACAAAATTAAAGCTACAACATTTGCGGATCATATGCTAAAGAAATATAAAGTAGGAGTAATTCCTATTGAAAACATAAATGAAAATATAAATGGTATTAGAATTGCTTATTGTTCAATTGACATTAATCAAATTCCGGAAATAATTAATCGGATAAATCTTGCTTTAAATGATTTTAACTAATTCTTAATATTGTTTCAATATTACTTCTATTTATATCAAACTGATTAAATGCGTGATTTTATATATTCTTTCTTTTATAAGATATATAAATTATTTTAGAAAAAAATAAAGTGAAAAATCAAAATGAAACTTTATTTAATAAATAAAGGAGAACTTGTTGAAGTCAAAAATCCTGTTTTTTCCACTGGAGATGTTTATCTTTTAGATGATGAAAAAACTATATATGTTTGGATAGGGAGCAAATGTTCTGTTGATGA
>JBHLPZ010000150.1:0-7962 GCA_048885325.1 Candidatus Odinarchaeota archaeon | reverse complement strand
TTGTCTTTCCTTTCAATAATGATAATAATTATCATTTTCATTGTATATGGTTATTACTTAGCTTCTGTAGATCCTATTTCAAGAGCTTATATTGCAGACTTAACAGGTAAGAAAAAGCGGGGTCGTGCTTATGGGTATTATTATCTCTCAGTCGGTCTTATATCTCTAGCAGAATCTTTAATCTTTGGTTTAATATATGACGTATTTTCTTTTACATGGGCATTTATATATATCTCAATTCTATTATTTATCTGTATTATCATATTTGCCCTTACAGATTTCTCTAAAATTATTAAGAAAGAAGAATAATTTAAGTAATTTCTTTATTTATTAATCTTGTTTAGTCCATAATTCAGCTAAATAAAGTATAACCTCTGATGATTTTTGTAAAGCTAAAGTTGGTATATATTCTTTTCTAGAGTGAGCTAATAATCCTCCCGTAAATATATTTGGTGTAGGGATTCCTTTAGTACTAAGTAGAGCTCCATCAGTACCACCCCTAATGGAGTGAACTTTCAGTTCTAGACCCGCTAATTCGATTGCTTTTTTCGCTAAATCAATTATTATTTGTTCTTTTTCCAAATATCTAAACATATTTTCATATTGATGTTCAAAATTTAGATTAATTTTTAAGCCAGGATACCGAATTTCATATAAATTTTTTAAAGCCTTGAGATAATTCATTCGCCTTTGATTTCCTTTTAGATCGTAATCTCTAATTATTACTCCGGCTGTAGTTTCTTCGGCTGTCCCTTGTAAATTAGATAAATGAAAAAATCCCTCTCTTTCTTCGGTACGTTCTGGGGATTCAAATTCAGGTAATTCACTAAAAAATCTACAAGCAATATGTATTGCATTTATCATTAGATTTTTTGCATAACCTGTATGCATACTTAAGCCTTTAAAATCAAAGGTAGCTGACCACGCATCGAAACATTCATATTCTAATTCTCCCATCTCACCTCCATCTATAGTATAGCAAATTTTAGGTAACTTCTCTTTATCAGCCTTAATAATTATCCCTTTTCCAGTTTCTTCATCTGGACTGAAACAAATTGTAATTGGTCCATGCCTTAATTCTGAATATTTCTTCCAAGAAGCGCAAGCTGCCATAATTTCTGCAATACCAGCTTTATCATCAGCTCCTAATAAAGTATCACCCTGCGATGTAACTATATCAAGACCAAAATAATTTTTTAAATTAGGTGAATCATTGATATTTAAAGTTAAATCTTTATTTTGAGTGAATTTTATGTCCTGGCCATTGTAATTTCGATGTATAACAGGTTTCACATATTTACCACTTACTGAAGAGGCTGTATCTAAATGTGCTAAAAACCCTATCGCTTTAACGTGTTCGCACCCTTGAGTTGGTGCTAGATAAGCATAAACAAATCCTAAATCATCTTGAACAACATTCTGTAACCCAAGTTGCTTTAATTCTTCTACTAATATCTTTCCTAACTCAAATTGATTATCAGTTGATGGCAAAGAAGTAGAACTCTCATCAGAGGTCGTCCAAATCTTAACATATCTTAAAAATCTTTCTAATGCGTCATTTAATAAAAACTCTTGAATTTCTTTTGATACAAGCATTATAAATCATTCTTAGTCATTATTATTAATAAATCTTCTCTCTTCCGTTAAATTTGAAGTTAAATTTCATATCTTCCCCAAAATCATTGAGTTCTAATACTTTTAAAATTCCTGTTGAGAGATAAAAAAAAGAATTAAAAAAAAAAAAATTAGATTACCAAATATCAAATTTTTCCTCTAATTTTAATCCAAATACAGTTAAATAGGGGATTAATAAATCCCATACACTTGTTTCAGCATTTATGAAAATAACCATAATGATAATAGCTGACCAACCTGTCACGTTTGGAAGACCTAAAAACTCCAAATTAACATATGCGAATAAAGGTGCGAATAAAGTTAGAAAGAGTAAAGCATTAAACCACATCATAACTGCTATTCTTAATAGAACACTTAAAATGCTTGTAATGGCAAAATTTGAGATTTTCTTAATTTTTTGACTATTTTTAACTCCCTCTTCAGTCTTATATAGTTTTAATAATAGCATTGGTATAACTATTAAAATAACTGTTGCAGAAAATTTCATTAAAGGCCCTATGGGTGCAAAGGGATCAAAAGGCATCAATCCTAGAGTTCCAATTACGCAACATAACAATCCCGCTTTTGTACCAAATATGAAAAAGCACATTATCCATACGATTGAGACAGGATCTAAATAAGCAATACCCCACCAAGGAACTCTCGGAATGATTGGTGCTAATATTGCCGATAAAACTAGAGAGAGCGCTCCAAATGAGGCAGCTCCAGATATAGTGAGAGTTCTTTGAGAAGACTTAGATCTTACGAAGCTTTTCTCTTCCGAAGGCTTTACTTCTTCGGTTTTTTTCATTTTAACTTCCATTTTAAGCTTAAAAAAATTAATTTGTATTAATTGAAGTTACAAATACAATATTTAAAAAAATTTGGGTAGTAAAATCTTCTTAATTAAAACCTCAAATATATTTTAAGTTAAAAAACTATTAAATAATTTTATAAGCGTTGTAATAATGATATACTTCTAACTGAATACATTGTAATTTTTATTGTTTATAATTATTCCAGTAATTAAATAAAAACTTGCATCTACTCATAAATGGAGAGATTATTAACCTCAAGAGTTACTCTTCTTTATTTTAATAATTTTTTTTCTTTTGCGTCTAATTCTAACCATTCTGCTATCTCCTTTAACTCTCTTCTTGAATTTTTACAGAGTGTCCTTAAAAATGGGAGAAAATCCTGAATTATTTCCTTCTCAGAAATATTATATTTTTCTTGAATTTTTTCAGTAAATAATTTTTCAGTAGTCGTTAATGTGAAAAAACCAGAAGTTGAATATCGGGGAAAAGAGACTCTTCGAAATCCAGATTTGGAAGATTTATCAGACTTGGATAAAGCTACACCTCCAGCAAAAAGATCATAGAAATAAGGTAAAAGTGACCAGTATTGGTTTCTCCTTATTCTCCCAAAAATTTCATCTGCGATTGATAGATTATCATATGCATTAGTAATCTCATTCTTAAGATCAATAAAATTGGGTAGATTTTCATTCACCCATTTATAAAGAAAATTATAATCAACATCAGATTTATCAGTTA
This sequence comes from Candidatus Odinarchaeota archaeon, assembly GCA_048885325.1. Classification (GTDB taxonomy): domain Archaea; phylum Asgardarchaeota; class Lokiarchaeia; order Sigyniarchaeales; family SOKP01; genus SOKP01. Next base: position 4,792 of record JBHLPZ010000150.1, on the reverse strand, counting down.
GGCCGCGAGCTTCCTTAAGTGTTCTAACTCTTTGAAATAATTCTCTAATTAATATAAAAATTTCCTCATAGCTATCTCTATGTAATTTCAATATCAACTCTTTATTTTCTTTATCCATAACCCCTTGACTTAATGCTTGTAAATCATTAATGATTCCTCTAAGATCTCCATTATTTTTTTCAATAATTAAATTTAAATCCTCCTCACTTAAATCAACTATCTTTTCTTCTTTAAGTATTCTTTTCACAACTCTTAAAATTTCTTGAACCGAAAGAGGGTTAATCTCATACTTTTTAATTTTATTATAAATTGGTTGTAAGTTCTGTTTATATTCATTTGAACATAAAATTATTGGAAATTGCGTGTTTTCAATTAGACTTAAAATAGTAGGTAATGCTCCTCGATCAGAAACTCCATAAATACCATCCACCTCATCAATAAGTATTAATTTACGTTTACTTTCCACAATAAAATCCATTATTCCTCTAGTTTTTACAGTTTCTTTTAACTTAGCTTCTAATTTAGCTTTTGTTCTAGTATCGGAGGCATTAGTTTCAATGACCTGCATATTTAAATCATTGGCTAAAGCATAGACTATAGAAGTTTTACCAACTCCTGGAGGTCCCTCAAGAAGGATTGCTGCTTTTTCTGGATCAAGTTCAATTTCTGCTTTTTGCTCTTTTTCCAGATGAATGCGATTAAATTGTCTAATTTTTCTATTCGTATTATTAATTTGCTCTATTTCTCTGAAAAACTCATTGATGAAATTTTTTAAATCCTCATCTAATTTTACTTTATGGCCTTTAACTTTAGCTGTCGGTAAAGCCATATCACTAATAGATTGAGGTCGGTATTTTTCTACCCAAGGAATATTTCTTTTAAACTTGCTTGCCACTAAATCACCTAATAAATTCTGAAAAATAACAAATTTTGGCTATTAGATTAGAGACTTGAATATCTGAATCCAAACCATCAACTGCTCTAAAATCTGCGTTTGCGATTAAATCAATTAATTTACACTTGCTAAAAATGCTAAGTGGTAGCTTTAATAACTCATTGAGTAATAATTCAAAAATTTCATGAGGTGAATATCTGTAATTAGCTTGAATATTACGAGATAATTCTCTTGCTTTTAAAAAATCTCCCTTAAAGGATAGTAATAATAAACTTCTAATTAATTCGTTTTGGGAGCTAACTAAATTATCATATAATCTATTTAGATCAACACTTTTTGTATTTATACTACTTAATTGCAATAGATCAATAGCATTAGATATTTTACCCTCGGAGATTCTATACAGTAATTCAATCGTTTCATTTTCAACGATTAATGATTCATTATTAGCAATTTCAAGAATTAGATTTTTAAACGAGGTATAATTAACTGGAGAAATTATTAAAAGTTGGCAGCGACTGATAATGGGGTCTATAACACTTGAGATGTTAGTTGTGATTAAAATCATACGACAATTAGTACCATAACTTTCCATTAAACGTCGAAAACCTTGCTGATTTGAACTTAATGCTTCAAAATTTTTTATAATTAAGATTTTAAACGGAGCACCCCCTAATACTTTTAATTGGATAAATGGTTTAATTTTCACTTGTAGAAATGCTGGAGTAGTAATTGTCCTTCCTGCTAAGCTCCCAATTTTGCTTGTTGATACATATGCCTCAGTTTGAGCTTGTTTCCTTTCTTCACTTGTCAGAGGGATATCTGCGTATACTATCTTGAAATTTGGACTAAATAAATCTCCTAAAAATGCTTTTGAAAATAATCTAGCTATAGTCGTTTTTCCAATGCCGTTTGGTCCAACAAACAATAGGTGAGGAAAGTTGTTTGATTTAATAAAACTGTTTAATTTTCCTTTTAATTCCTCCCTTCCACATATTTGTTCTAATGTGTTTGGTAAATATTTAACTCGCCAAATTGGAATTTCTTTACTCAATAAAAACACTTTAAAAGGCTAATTATTAATAATTCTAATTATTTCAGCAATAAGAGAGGTTAATTGAATATTTTCATCTCCACCTTGACTTACACGATAATCAATAGTCCCGATATACGATAATATCAAATTCAAATTTTGATAATTAATATTAAGTTTGGGAAGGATGTATATTAGCTGTTTTATGAAGTTACGACTATCAAAATTACTGACTCCCTCAATAATTTGTTTAGAACCCTTAAAATCTTTAGCTTTAATCGTGTCAATTAATTTTTCTAGAGTCACATTATCTAAGAAACCTGATATTCTCAATATTTCATTCAGATCTAAATTCTCTATTAATTCAAGTGCGACAGACATTTGTAGAGTATTAATTGCTTTCCTTAGATCACCACCAGATATAAAGAAAAGCGTTTTATAGAAGATTTCCTGCTTATCCTGGGGAACTTTAATTTTTTCTTGTTTAACAATATATTTTAATCTTTCAATTATTTTACTTTCAGGCAGATTAATAAATCTAAATACAGCACATCTAGAAACAATCGGATCAATAATTCGATTAATATAATTACATAACAATATAAATTTAACATTACTAGACGCTTGTTCTATTATTCTCCTAAGAGCCTGCTGAACTTGACCGGGAATATTATCTGCCTCATCTAGGATTATAAATTTTAAAGACTTTTCGTCAATTATCATTTTTTGATTTACAAAATCCTTAATTACGCTTCTAACATAATCCATTCTAACTGTGTCTGAAGCATTTAGTTCAAGCACATTTCTAAAATATTCCTCACCCTTAATCATCTCCCTTGCAATAATTAATGCAGTGCTTGTTTTTCCAGTGCCAGCTGGTCCAGAAAAAATCAAGTGAGGCATGTTTCTAGAATTAGTAAATTTACGTAAATTATTTATTGCTATACTTTGACTAACAATTTCATCGAATGTCCTTGGTCTATACTTTTCTACCCAGGGTCTTTCTAATTTATTCACATTTATAACTTTTTAATATTATTTATTTAATCTCCAAATTTTTCTTTTGACAAATCTAATTCTAAAACTTCATAAACCTTTTTGAAATGCATTTTAGAATAAAGGTTGGCTGCTACTTTTGCTTTTTCTTTAATATTCACCTTAACTTTCTCAACTTTGATTTTTTTTAAATGTTCAATAGCTTTTTTTATAAGTAATTCTCCAATACCTTTTCCTCGATATTCTTCCTGAAGAAATACTTGTTTGATGTATCCTTCAGAGGTTCCAAAAGGATCAATTCTTAATTCAGCAACAATCATACCTATTACTTCATCGTCTTTATCTTCATCAATAGCGATAAGTATTCCATGTCTTTGAAGTTTGTCATAAATCCTTCTAGAAATACCCCAATCAAATCTTTTTGGATCAAATTCTTGGCCCAACCCTTCCACAAGCTGCCTAGTAAGTTTTCGTAATGCATCAATTTGTTCAGGACTGGCAAGATCTATTTTTATTGACATTTTTTTTCTTTTCTTTTATGGATAATAAAATATTATATACTCCTTCAAAATTTAAATTTACTTGACTTTTAATTAATAAATATGTTAATCTTTTTTTCTAATCTTTTCTAAATTTTAATTTTTTCAGATAATTAATTATATCAAATTTAATAACTCATTCAAAAACTTAATAGAAAATAAGAAAAAGAAAATTTCTAGAAATGCAATAATTTTGGCTTAACTATTCAGCGAGCAGATACACCATCCCAAGCTTTTACTTCAGGATCTTCATAACCACATACTGCGCACTTTTGGTTAACTTCCCATGCTTCTAAGGCTGGATGTACCCGTGTAAATAATGATCCACATTGTTGGCAAATTAAGTACTTTGCACCACAGCTATCACACATTTTTAATTGCCCTTTTTCAACAAATCTAAATGTTCTGGCCATCCACTCGTCATGTACGAGCCGAAATGATTCACTACCGCATTGTTGGCAGTGTTTACCGTCAAAATCCTCGGTCATTTTTTCTCCTCAGTTTTATTAAATACGAATTAATAACAACTGTTCTTTAAAATATTAATAGAGTATCTCTTTTAAAATTAAATGATTTATATATTTACATTATAAAAAAATAGAAAAAAAATTTATTAAAAAATGAAATTACATTTCAAGCTTTTTAGTAGAATTACCCGTTGTTCCTTTAGGATTAATTTTTTCAACTTCTCCAATTAATTGAAAAACTTTATCATCATTTAAAGCTTCACTGAATTTTATTAACATTTCTTTCGATCCAACGAATAATCCTTTGCGTTTCATGGGTGTTCCATCCTCCTTTAATGGATTAACCTCTAAAAACAATAAAGCTGGTCTTGTTTTAGTTGCAGGGACTTTAACTACATATACTCCTGGAACTGGGGTTTCCATCTTTTCCCAATCTGCGCCTTTAGCTAAATGGTCTTTTAATTGATTTTGAATGCTTGACATTTTTATTTTTTCCTTAAAATTTAGTTCATGTTACATGTAACATATAATATAATATATTTATATTTTTCCAATAAAATATTTAATTATTTCAATTAAGTGGTCTAAAATTAGAAAAATTTTATCCAAATTTAAGTAACTTTCATTTTGAGTAATATAGTCTTTTTTGTCGGATTTCTGGGGGGCTCTTTCCATTGAAAACTTTATATATGAGCGTGATAATAATATATTACGTCAGTAATATCAATTATAAGTAAATAGATACACTAACGTGAAAATATATGAGGTTAATCTCAGTTAATTTGCCAGAATCATATTTGAAGGTTTTAGAGATATTAGTTGCAGAAGGTAAGTTCCCAAATCGCTCAGAGGCTATACGAGT
>JBHLPZ010000149.1:0-8035 GCA_048885325.1 Candidatus Odinarchaeota archaeon | reverse complement strand
TTTAAAGATATTTTTGTAAAAATTATTTTGTCGTGGGGCAACAAGCCCACTTAAACCTTGGTTAAAACAAGAATAACTATAAAATATAAGTAAGTTCTTGATCATTACTTTTCTTTTAGAATAGGGATGATTTGGGGGCCATTTGGTAAAACTAATATTCTAGCATTAGGACCGTGTTTTTCCAAGGATACTCTTATTGCTTCCTCTACTGATTCAGCGTATTTTAATCCTATATTACCCAATTCATTTCGATTTATTGTAGAGATAACATATATTTCAGCTTTCATCATAATTCTTGTTAGAATTTGAATTTCCCATATATCAATCATAGTTATTTCTTTAGATAATGCTTTTCGATAAATCTCTTCTGGTTTTATTTTTGAAAAAAGGATTTCTTTAAATTCATCATGACCAACGCCAATACCATCAATACACTCATTTACAGAAATTATGGTCCCTCCCTCTTTAACAGCTAGTTCTCCAACTCCCATACTCTTTACTGCTTGGTATAAATTAAGATCCAATGGGTATCCTCCATTTCCACATATTACTATATCATATGGCTCACCAATCTCTTTAAAAATGTATTTTAATTGGTAATCAACCAATTTTTTATGCACTTCTTCTAATTCACCAGCAGCAACTTGAGTAATTCTATGTTCCTCATCAATGCAAACATTTATTACAAAATCTACACCCGCTAATCTAGCAATTTCAGTAGAATTTTTTGCCATTGGATTATTTTCATATATTCCAAACCTTGAATAAGGGGAATCGATATTTTCAACAGAATGATTAGCTTGAATTGTTAATGCTCCAGAAATTCCTGGGACTATTGATTTTCTGCCACCAGAAAATCCAAAAAAGAAGTGAGGTTCAACATAACCTGTTAAAACCTTTAAATCGCTCTCATAATAATATTTATTCACATAAATTGGTACGTCATCTTCAGTATCTCCTAAATAAATAAGAGAATCATTATCTTTCGCGTCATGATTAATATAATTAATTCTTTTTAAAAGATCATTGCCAATTATCCTTTCTAATTCATCATCATACGTTGCCCGATGAAGTCCAGTAGCAATTAACACTAATATTTGATTATCTTTTATACCATAGTCATTTAATTCGGCTATTAAAGCTTCAAGAATTATATATGAAGGAACTGGTCTCGTAGCATCAGATACCACAATACAAATTTGATTTAACTGTTTCTTTTGATCGACGATTTCCTTTAGTGGAGGTGTATTAATAGGATTTTTAATCCAATTTTTAATAACATTTCTTGGATTTTCAATTACTTCTTGCTTTAATGGTCGAATTATTGTAGTATTCCAATTCGGTTCAAGAGAAATTTCTAAATCTGTTTTACCATAGTCTATTTTAATATTTCTCACCTAATGATATAAATGACTTTTTAATTATAATGTACTGAATTCTTCCCCACGATACCCCCAAGATCTCAATATACTTTCAGCATCAGAAACGATTTTGTCTATAAAACTTTTTAAAGAAACAATTTGTTCAATATGCCCCGCTGCTGGACTCCATATTGCTTTATCTTTTAATTGGTAATGAAATATTTTTTTATGGTATATTGGATCAAAAATATCCTGATGAATTAATTTTCTCTTGTAGCTATTTGGAGCACCACATTCCTCCGTTGCCATAATTGCTGTTCCAAAACAAACAGCATCAGCACCCATTGCCAGAGCCGCAAGAAAACCACGAGCATCACCAATACCGCCAGCAGCAATAATAGGAACTTTTAAAAGCCTCTTAGCCATAGTGATGTTTACAAGGGTAGTATTTTGTAGGGGATTTTTAAAACCTGTTCCCTCTAAACCTACCATCGTTATTGCATCTGCTCCTAAATTCTCTGCTGATTGTGCATGTTTTAAAGTTGTACATTTATGAAACCATAATCCTCCAGCATTATGTATTTTTTTTCCAATAGTAGGGGCTTGGTATGCTGAGGTTGTAAAGATCTTTACTCCGTTATCTAATGCAATATCAAGAAAACCCAAATAGAAATTCTCATTTTTTGGATTATTAACTCTTTTTGCCATCTCTGGGGGCATTATGGAAAAGTTTATGCCAAATGGTTTATTTGTTAGATTTTTCATAGTTTGTAATTCTTCTCGAAACTCATCCTTTGTGTTGAAATTTAACGCGGTAATGATGCCTAAACCTCCAACATCAGAAAATTTAGCGGCAAACTTAGCCCTCCCTACTCCAGCAAAGGCTCCCATAATTATAGGATATTTTATTCCTGTCAACTGAGTGATTTTAGTTTTCCATCTCATTATTAGCTATTTTTTTTTAAAAAAAATTTGGAAAAAAAATGCAATTTTAAAATTGTATTAATTTTATATTATTAAAAGTAGATATATTTTCTTATACGGCAAAATAAAGTTTAGGGGATTTGATTGACAAAAATAATTAAAGATTTTTGGGTGCTCACATCTACTGGGGTCACATTATATTCCAGAGTGATGGATGAAGCGAAGCTTGATCCCCAATTATTTGGTGCTTTGATGTCTGCTTTAAATACATTTGCAGAAAAGCTTTCTGATGGAGGAATTTCTAATTTTGAAATGAAAAACATGAGGTTTATAGTTGTAAAAAGAAGAGATTTTCTTTTCATCGGCACCGCTCTTAATAAAATTAAAGAGAAAAAAGTAATTGAAGAATTAAAAGTAATTAGCGATAAATTTTTCGAATTATACCCTGCGGATGTTTTGCTAAATTGGGACGGAGATATAAATATTTTTTCTAATTTTGGACAATTTATAGAGAATTCTCTAGAAAAACCAATTAGCAAATTAAAGGATGCATTTTGGTCTTAAAATAAACTTTTTAATCTGAAGATAATAAAAATTATATGCTATAACCATAAAAAATTTAAGATTAATATTATATTATTTACATGAATTAATTAAAATAATTCCGATCCGATTCATTTATGACAAAGAATAATAATATTGATGAAAAAACCTTAAATAAGGGAAAAATTATTCGAGATTTTGAAGAAGAATTCAATAATAAGAGATTAAACCCACTTAATTCAAATACTTTTAATAATATCCTTAGAAATTTATCTACTCCTCGTTTTCTCGGATCTTATCATCTTAAAGAAGCTATCAATCCTAAATTTAAATCCGTTGAGAGAATATTAAGAGGGGATATTCAATTAAAATATTCAAAATCTCTAAGAAATGTTGTATTTAATCCAATTACAATAGCTTTAATTATTATTGCTTTAGCCTTCAATCTATTTTGGTTATTTATAATTTTATTTTGAACTCTAATTAAAGGAATAATAATCCTCTTTTTCTTTCAATCAACTATTGCATATTTCTGAATAAATTTTAAAGAAATCCTACTATTTATAACATAAATCTCTCGATTTATTTTTTCGTATTAAATGGGGTATTATTATTGATATATGATATTATTGTAATTGGTGGCGGAGTAATTGGTTGTTGTATTGCACGCACTTTATCTAAATATGATTTAAGTATTTGTTTATTAGAAAGAGATGCTGATATTGCAGGTGGTACGACTAAGGCTAATTCGGGGGTTGTGCACGCCGGATATGGCGCTCCAAGGGAGCATACAAGAAGGCAGTTTTGTATAAAAGGCAATAAACTCTATACCCAAGCAGCAGAAGAATTAAATTTTCCTTTTCAGAGGATAGGTTCTTTTGTTGTAGCCGTAGAAGATAATCAAATAAAATTTCTTGAAGAGGAACGGAAACGGGGAATAGAAGATGGTATTCCAGGATTAGAACTAATATTAGATAAAGAAAGAATTAAATACATGGAACCAAATATTACAGATGATGTGATCGGCGTTCTTCATGCCCCAACAGCTGGTATTGTTAGTCCTTATGAAATGACTTTTGCTCTTGCTGAAAATGCCGCTATTAATGGAGTTAAATTTTTTCGGAATGCAAAAGTCAAAAAAATCTCACATCAAGATTATCTTTTTAAATTAAAAACTAAGTCAGGTGAATTTCAAGGAAGAAATGTAATAAATGCGGCAGGGGTTTATGCTGCCAAAATCTCAAAGATGGTTGGCTTAGATTATTTTGAAATAATGCCAAGGAAAGGGGAATATATTTTATTTGACAGAAATGCCATGCATCTAAATAAGGTTCTATTCCCTATTCCTACTAAAGTATCCAAGGGAATTCTAGTATGCCCTACTATCCATGGTAATACATTTGTAGGACCTAATGCTCAAAACATAACAGATAAGAAAGATACCTCAACTACAGAAGCAGGATTAAAAGAAATTATTGATGGTGGTAGACAATTAGTACCAAATTTACCATTACGAGCTTCAATAAAAAATTTTGCTGGATTGAGAGCTGTACCTGATACATATGACTTTATCATTGATAATACTGATGTTTATGGATTTATTAATGTAGCTGGTATATTATCACCCGGATTAACTTCATGTTATGCAATAGCTGAAAGAGTAGAAGAATATCTTGAATTATTAGGGGTAGAATTAAAAATTAAAGATGATTATAATCCTAATCGACCAAAACCAGAAAGATTTAAAGATTTTTCTAAAGAACAATTAGATGAAAAAATTAAAGAAGATCCCGCATGGGCTAAAATAATTTGTCGGTGTGAAATGATTCCAGAAAAGGAAATTATTGATGCAATTCATAGTCCGGTGGGAGCTAAAACGGTTGATGGAATAAAATTTCGTTGTAGACCAGGTATGGGGCGTTGTGGAGGAGGTTTTTGCCGCCCACGGGTCATAGAAATACTTTCCCGCGAATTAGGCTTAACATATCAGGAGGTAACAAAACGAGGAGAAGATACTTATTTTTTAATCGGTAAAACTAAAGATCTCCAGTTGAGAAAAATAGAAGAGGGGGTTAAAGAATGAAAAAATATAAGGTAGATGTAGCTGTTATTGGTTCGGGAGCAGCGGGTTTAGCTTCTGCAATTGAAGTTAAAAAGGCAGAATTAAGTGTTTTGATAATAGAAAGAGATCGTGAATTAGGTGGAATTACCCTGCAATGCATTCATAATGGATTTGGATTAAAAGAGTTTGAGGAAGAATTAACTGGTCCGGAATATATTCAGAGATTCATTAACGAAGTTAAAGAATTAAAAATTCCTTATCTTTTAGATACAATGGTATTCGAAATCAATAAAGATAAACATATCTATGCTGTTAATAAGCAAGAAGGTCTTATTGAAGTTGAAGCCAAAGCAATCATTTTAGCTATGGGTTGTAGGGAAAGAACAAGAGGAGCCATTAATATCCCTGGGTTTAGGCCTTCTGGAATATATACTGCTGGTCAAGCTCAGCGATTTGTAAATATTGAAGGCTATTTACCCGGAAATACATTTGTTATCTTAGGAAGTGGAGATATCGGAATGATAATGGCACGTAGATTAACATGGGAAGGTTGTAAGGTAAAGGCTGTTGTAGAGATTTTACCCTACGTGAGTGGCCTATTGAGAAATCAAGTACAATGTCTTGAGGATTATGAAATACCACTTATTACAAACTATACAGTTACCAAAATTCATGGTAGAGATAGAATTAAAGGTGTTACAATATCAAAAGTTGATAGAAACTTTGATCGTATTGTTGGTTCTGAAAAATTTATTGAATGTGACACATTGCTTTTGTCAGTTGGTTTAATACCAGAAAATGAATTAACACTCCAAGCAGGAGCCGAACTTTCTAAAAATGGTGGTCCAATAATTGATAATAATTTAGAAACTACTATTGAGGGTATTTTTGCGTGTGGAAATGTATTACAAGTTCATGATTTGGTAGATTTAGTTACAGCAGAAGCTAAGCGCGCTGGAAAAGTGGCTTCTGAATATGTTAAAAACAGATATGATAAGGAAATTAAAGCCCGTGAAATGATTAAATTAATCTCTGGAGATAATGTTAATTATGTTAAACCTGATTTTATTAATAAGAATGATTTATCAAATGATATAATCTTTACTTTTAGGGTAAATTATCCGGATAGAAGGGTTTTAATACAATTTAAAGATGAAGAGAATAACATTATCTATAAAAGAAAGAAAATTTATGTTATACCCAGTGAGATGGTCGAGTTGAGTATAAATTTGGAAAAACAAGGTATAAACCCTGAATGTAAAACAATAACAGTTGAAGTTATTCCTCGTCCAGAGGTATTAATAGAGGAGGATTAATAAAAGGTGGTAAATTATGTCAGAACTTAGTACAATAAAAGTAATTCGTTGTATTGTATGTCCAACAGGCTGTGAGATACAAGTTAAAAAAGGGACCGATGAAAAAGTTACATTTGACGGTTATACTTGCGAACGGGGACTTGAGTATGCACAGCAAGAATATTATGAACCAAAAAGAATCCTTACTACAACTATGAGAATCGAAAATGGGTTATTGCCTTTAATTCCAGTAAGAACGGATAAAGCTATTCTTAAAGAGAAATTAAAAGATGTCTTAGAAGAAATTGCGAAAATGAAAATAGAAGCCCCAATTAAAATGGGAGATATCTTGATTGAAAATGTTTTAGGATTAGGAGCTAATCTTATAGCAAGTCGGGATTTAAATCAAATAAATTAATGTTCCTTTTAATGTATATTTTATTCCATCAATAAAGCGTATTTCAGAGGAATAGAAAGGAAAATGACAGAGATGGACCAAATTTATGAAGTTCATAAAGACTTATACATTGGTGCATATTGGCCACGTCTAAATTTCAAGAAGTTTAAGGAAATTGGAATCACTGCCATAGTTAATTTAATGGAAGAAAATCTGTATGATCCCACATCCAAAGGATTTGCTTACTTACATAAAGGATTTCCTGATGATTGGTATCCTCCTCATACATATCTTAAAGAAATAATTGAATTCATAGATAAGCATATAAAACATGGAAAAGTATTAGTCCATTGCGCTATGGGAGTTTCAAGAAGCGGAGGAATAATTGTAGCATGGCTTTTAAAACAAAATCCCAATTGGAATTGGACTGATGCTGTAAGTTATGTTTGGCAATCAAGATTGATTTATCCTGCTATTGAAATTAAAGAATCGATTTTAGATTATTTTGAATCAATAGAAGGGCGAAGAAGAGATATCTAACAATGAAAGTGTACCTATTTTTTGAAACCTGCTCACTTATTCACTTCTAGCCCTTAACTTTAACTTTTTCTTTTACAAAGATTTTTAAAATGAATCTTAGATCTATTATTAAATTACATTTTAATGGGAATTTAAAAAGAGGAGATAATAATATGCCTGAATTTGAAGAAAAAGTGTTATCCTTACTTGAAAAAATCAATGATAAATTGGATAAACTTCTTAATCCAAAACTAAGTTCAACAATAGAAGTAAAAGCAGCAGGAACAGGCACAGTTAAACCATCTTCTATAGTAGAAAGACAAGAGGAAGAGGAAAAAGCAATAGAAAAACCTCCTGTAGAAGGAAGAAGAATATGTCCTGATTGTGGAGGAACTGATTTTAGAACTGAAGAAGATCGCTCTCAAGTCTTACATCAAATGGGAGGGATAAAAATTTACGCGAAAAAATATATATGTAAGAAATGTGGAAAAAGCGTTTAATTTTCTTCTTTTATTTTAAATTTTTTTGATAATTTTACAATTTTTGACTAAGAAATTTCTTTCTACGCTCTACGAATTCAATTTTATTTACTATATTAAATAAATAATTTGAAATTTTAATCAGTTTATTGAGTTTTCAATAACTTAGCTGCTCGTAAAAGCAGGTTGAAAATTCAGGTTATCATTTTTCCGATGCTGTCCAAGACCTGGCAAAGATAACACATATTGGACAGGCTTAGGCCTTATAGGCAAAACATCGAAAGGATGATCAATCCATTCCCATAGATCCCTGTAGGTAAAGAGATTCCAGCGAAGGAATGCAACAAGGTTGGATAAAGACCACCCGAACTTCGACTTGAATTGAAGGAATTTGATAAGCAACATAGCAATCAATGCTGTCCAAATCTGAATATAAAGAGCATTTTGACTGGTCC
>JBHLPZ010000148.1:0-8042 GCA_048885325.1 Candidatus Odinarchaeota archaeon | reverse complement strand
AAAAAAAATTGGTTTTAAAGGAAAATATCTCCTTCGTATTAAACCAAAAGATCCATCAAAATATAATGAGCTTGCTTTTAGGTTGGATATGCACAAAAATATTACTGACTTATTTAGAATAGGTGAACAATATGGATTGTTTGCGATTGTTAGAGTGGAAAAAGTTGAAGACTATGCATCTTTTATCAAGGATCTGTATGGTTCAGAAGAAATTGAAGATACATTCACTAGCTTTGTTTTAGATGAGTTAAAAGCGTATACTAATTTTATATTTTTTTGAAATTCATATAATTTTAAATTTGTTTTCCAGATTGCTTCTAAAAAATTTAAAGAATATTAATTTATTTACTTTAGAATCATTTTTTTATTTGTATATTATGAATTATTTTTATGAAATCTTAAATAAACGAATAGGTTATTCTAGGGTCGGGAGAATCAAATTATCGAAGGAACAAAAGAAATTTGTAACAACACCTAACGTTATTCTCCCTATGCGAAATTTTCTAATGAAAAATGTTAATTTCTTAGAAGAGTTTGAAGACCATGAAATTTTTTTAATATCAAAAGAGGTTTTCCTAAAAATAGGTTTTTTGCGTGATAAGTTTAGAAATACTACTTTTATTTTCACTCATACTGGTACATTACAAACATTTATAGAAATTTTAGAGAACAATATTGATGTCTTTTCGGAGGATAATATTATTCTTCTAATCCCTTTCAATATCCCAACCACAATTCTTGATGAAAATTTTGCTAGAAATGAAATTTTAAATTATCTTAAGCCAATAAAAAAACTGTTAGAAAAGTTTCCAGATCTTAATTTTGGGTTAAGTATTAAAATATTTGAACATCCACAATTCCTTGAGCTATACAGTACATTAATAAAAGAAAATAAAAATATTAAATTGTTAAATTTAATTGACTTTTTTACTGCTAATACTAATTATAGAAATTTCTTGGAGTTAATTATTAATATTAAGCAAAATTTTGATAATAATTTAGTATTAATGGCTTCAGGACGGATTACTCCAAAGTATTTTCCAATATTAATTTACTTAGGTATCGATCTTATTGATAGTTCATATTTACTATATTTAACTTCAGAGAATTTCTACGATACAATAGAATTTTTACTTCCAATTTATAAAGTCAAGTATTTTCCTTGTTCCTGCGTGGCTTGTCAAACAAAATTAAAGAACTTCCAGAGTATGAAATACTCAGATGAAAAATTTGAATATTTGTGTCTACATAATCTAATAGCAGCAAAAACTTATATGAATAAAATAAAGCAATATTTAAGGACAGAAGATTTCCGAACATTTGTAGAAAAGTCTTCATTTGATAATGTTCTAATCGTTTCAATTTTAAAAGTATTAGATAGACAATATTTTGATTTAATAAAGTTTGAGACTCCAATAGCAGATTCTTACTCAACAATTAAATGTTTTGGTCCATCTTCTTACTTTAGGCCAGATTTTCATCAATTTAGGGAAAGGTTAATAAAATATTTTTCACCTGAACCATGGACAAAATTAATTGTAATTTTTCCTTGCTCTGCAAGAAAGCCATATTCAGCATCAAAATCTCATAAGAAATTTCACAGTGTTTTAAGAAAATTTCCTGATTTCCCCGATTTTCAAGAAATTATCCTTACTTCCCCTCTTGGAGCTATACCAAGACAATTAGAAAATATATATCCTGTAAATTCATATGATATATCTGTAACTGGATTTTGGGATAATGAAGAGATTAACTTAGCTTCTCAAATGTTGGTTGAACTACTAAAGAAGTATAATACAAAAATTCCAATTATATGTCATGTAAGTGATAAAGGATACAAGGATATTGTTTTAAAAACACAAAAACAACTGCCTAACCAATTCTATTTTACAGAGGTCTACAAAAATCTTACAACTTCTGATTCATTGGAGTCACTGGAGAACATCATAAATAATTTAAAAGATAATTTTAATTTAAACAACAATAGACCAAAATCGAAGTATTTTTTAAAATCCTGGGTTCGAAAATTGGTTAAAATTGCCGATTATCAGTTTGGCTCTAATATTGGTATGAAAATCTTTTCAAAAGGAATAAGAGTCAAGAAAAGTAATGCGAGTAACAATTTAGATATTATTGATATTGAAAGCAAAAAATCTTTAGGAAAATTTTTAGTTAAAACGGGTCAAATTGAATTGTCATTAAATGGAGCAGAAATTTTATCAGTTATTGACAAAAAATTTAATATTTTAGTCTTTAATGGAGATATAATAAAGGGAAATACTCTCTTTAGACCAGGAATTGTTGAATTTAGTCAGAATCTTATCCCAAATAATTATGTTATTATTTTGGATAAAAGTAAAAAAAGTGTGATTGGACTTGCTAAATTAATTGTTGGTTCAAATTATATAAAAAACTCAAAAAATGGAAGGATTGCTAAAGTTTATGAAAAGATCAGTTAAATTAAGTTCCATTGTCGAAAGTATTAAAGAAATTAGAGACCAAACAATCTTAAAGCGAAACAAATTTACAAGCGATCAATTAAATAAACCAGTTAGTTTTTGGATAAAGGATGATCGCCTTTTACTAGAAAAAGGAAAAGAATTTACTATTATCTTAAGAACTAAAGGGTGTAATTGGGCATTAAGTGATAGTGGGGGATGTTCAATGTGTGGATATATAAATGATTCCAATATTGAAAGTATAGATGATATTCATCTTATTAATCAAGTTAATCATGCTTTTCAATCTAAGTTAGAAGAAATTAGAAATGAAAGGAAGAATTTCATATTTAAAATTTTTAATTCTGGGAGCTTTTTCGATGAAAGTGAAATTTCTGAAGAAGTAAGGAACCACATTTATCAGAAAGTATATGAGAGTGAAAATATTAAAGAATTTGTGATTGAATCTCGCTTAGAATATATTTCAAAAAAAAAATTAATAGATTTAAAAAACCAACTGAATGATAAATATATTGAATTAGCGATTGGTCTTGAAACAGTTAATGATTATATTAGAAACAATTACATAAACAAAGGAATGTTTTATGAAGATTTTATAAAAGTTTTTCGCATTTGCAAAGAAATTGGAATTGGTGTGAGAGTATATTTACTATTTAAACCCCCCTTTTTAAATGAACAAGGTGCTATAGACGATTGCGTCAAATCAATTATAAGTTTAATTAATTTAGGAATAGAAACGATATCAATTAATCCTATAAATATTCAAAAAGGAACATTATTAGAATATTTATGGTATCAAAATCGTTATAGACCTCCATGGTTCTATTCTCTTTTTAAAAGCTTACGAAAAGTCCACGAATTAAAAAAAGGTTCAATATTTCCTCGTCTAATTTCAGATCCATCTGGAGCTGGAACAAAACGAGGGATTCACAATTGCTTAAAAAGAGAATGTAATCAAAAAATGATGAATATTCTTCGAAATTTTGTATTATCACAAGATTTTAACTACTTAAATAAAAAGGATGCGTATTATGATTGTGATTGTTTAACAAGATACCGTCTTCAAAAGAATTTCCATTAAATATTAGTAATTGTTTATCCAAAGATCGGAATAAATTATTAATTTTCGAAAAACAAACAATTTTATTGTTTTCTTTTAAAAAAAAAAAATTAATTTTCATTTTCGATAATTTTTTCAAGAGAAATTACTGAAAATATTCATCCCATTTTTGTAAAAATTCACCCAAAAAAGGTTATATTTAAATATTGCCTTTCAATTTTCTACTCTATATTTTATTAGTTAAGTAGGGTCATTCTTGAAAAACTGGATTAAGCTTAACCTATTCTATCTCGGAAAATCTAAGAAGCATTCTATTTTCAGAGTTAAAAGATGGAATAAAAACTTTGAGATTATACTACATAAATCAGTTTTCAATGAGAATTATGAAGAGGTTGGTAACATCAAAGAAATATTTGGTCCCATCAATATACCATTTATCTCTATAAAATCTTTACCAGATTTGCAGTTTGGTTTAGAAAATAAATTTTATATTAAAATTCGTTAGCAAGCCTACAGAATTTTTAACAATTCATAATTTTAGAAGGTGTAAAATATTTCGAGTTGGAATTATTTAGAAGTTCTACCAAAAAAAGAACTTACTACTGAAGATGATAATTGTACCGAATGTGGTAAAAAAATCATAAAAACTTCTGATTCACTTTTGGTTTGTGAAGAGTGTGGCTTAGTTCATTCGGGAAATCATATTGATCATGGTCCTGAATGGAGAGCATTTGATGCTGATCAGAAGAAAAAGAGAACTCGAACTGGAGCGCCAATGACTTATATGATTCATGATAAAGGTTTAAGCACAATGATTGATTGGAAAAATAGAGACATTTTTGGCAAGGAAATTCCGGCAAAATCAAGGGGGCAAATCTATAGATTACGCAAATGGCAAAGTAGAATAAGGGTATCTGATGCAACAGAGAGAAATCTGACTTTTGCATTAAGTGAATTAGATCGTATGGCTTCAAATTTAGATCTGCCTAAAAATCTTCGTGAATGTTCCGCAAAAATATATAGGGATGCGGTTGATGCTCACCTCATAAGAGGACGAAGTATTGAAGGTGTAGCTGCAGCAAGTTTATATGCTGCTTGTAGAATGTATAAAATACCTAGAACATTGAACGAAATTGCCGAAGTGGCTCGAGTGGATAAAAAGGAGATAGGAAGATCTTTCCGTTTTATATCCAATGAATTGGTCCTTAATTTGAATCCAACTAAACCTCTCGATTTCCTTACCAGATTTATTTCTGAGCTAAAATTAACACACGAATGCCAAAAAGCAGCTAAAATGATTATTAAAATAGCAGAAACTCGTGGTTTAACATCAGGAAGAGGTCCAACAGGAGTTTGCGCAGCAGCCATTTATGCTGCAAGTATTTTAACTAAAGAAAGAAGAACACAAAGGAAAATTGCTAAGATTAGTCAGGTAACTGAAGTTACTGTTCGTAATCGATTCAGTGAACTTATAGAGAATTTAAATTTGGGCATCTCATTAAAAAAGAAATAAATTCCTTTTTTATTTTTACACTTTCGTAATAAAAAAAGATGTTATCCTAATAATACAACATTTAATTTTTCATTTTTTTCACTTTTATCCTATCAGCTATGCATTATTGATAGGTCAGATTTTATGAAAATGGAGACCACGAGGCTAATTAACCAAACTGAAGTCAATTACTTTTTACATCGAGTAAAAAAACACTTTCCCAATTTTGTCGCCGGAGTTATTACAGACCGTAATGGTTTTCCAATTGGTTCAAGTATTTCAAGTAGATTGTGGGTACATGAAAATACATTAGCTTTATGGGCCATATCAAGACAAAAAGAAAAAGTAATAAAAGATCCAAATCTAATCCAATTAAAATTTGATATTGATAAGAATAAGAGATATAAACTATTTATATTATTAGAGAAATCTAAAAGCTATAAAGATGGGATTAAACCATTAAAAGAAATAATTAAGTCACAAGAATTATTCTAAGGCATCTTGACCATTTCTGTTTTACTTCTTAAATTTTATTCGTAGCGTTAGGAGACCATTAATATGCGAATTAAATTTTTATAGATAAAGCTATACTTAGTAAGTAAGAAAGAATGAATTTTATGTGATTTTTAAATAAATTCTTTATAATATATTCTGAGGTTGAGGCTATTGAGTTATTCTCAAGATGAGGCATTATTAAAGAAAATAATACATGACATAATCAATAGCACGCCTGGATTAAAAAATGTTATTCTTATTGATGATACTGGAATAACAATAATGAGTGAGGCTAAATTTACGTTTATAAATGAAGATGATATATCTGTTGAAAAAATTGGGGCAATAGGAGGAGCAGTTTTTACGGCGGGAGAAGAACAAGGACATATTTTAGGATATGGAGATATTGATCTCCAATTTACTGAATATTACAAAGGTATGATATTTTCAGTTAAAGTTGGTAACGGAATTCTCTGTATCGCAACAGATAAAAATGTACAAATAGGATTTGTACGTGCAATTATGAAGAAGTATGCTCCAAGAATAACAGCAATTTTAAACCGCTACCTTCAAGCAGATCAGGGTGAAATTAATAAAGAATTAAAAGAATTATTTAGCTCAGATACTCTCGGCTTATTATAATATATTTTTGTTGCCTGAAACACTAACTCTTTTCTATCACTTAATGGATAATCCATAAAATCAATAAAGTTCTCTCGTGTCAGGCGTTTTGGGAGCATAATCATGTCCCCCGTCTGGGTACTGACTCTGACCGCATCGCATTGGAACTTACCGTTACTTGGTTAAGAGCCCATTTTTTCGGGGTAAATATTGATTATTAAATTCAGGATGTTTGCATTTTTTTGCACATATAATCATCATAGTCATATATGCCCTCGATAATGCGACTACTCCATCATTACTTTCCCAATAATATAATAAGTCAATATTGCTAAAAAATTTATATATTCTTTCTAATTAACTTCGAAATTTATATAAGATGTCTAAGAATTCATTGAAACTTATAAAGTATTCTTTGATCTTAAAATTCAATTTTTATTGATAATATGTCTCAACCCAATTTTCTAACTTCAAATATAATTTTTTAAGTTTATCAATTTGTTCTTCAATTGCGTTCCAATACCCTCTACTTTCTGCTTGTAACATATTTTTAATGATATCCATCATCGCAAATTTGTTATTTTGAATAAGTGCTTCTCTAATTTCCTCATTTTCCACATATTGTTGATAAGTTTTATCCCAAATCCAATTATCTACCTCGTGAGTTGTTGCAGCAAGTCCTAACACATTCTCAACACGTTCAGCAACTTTTTGACCTCCATGATATTTATGCTTAAGCAAAGATTTTATCCATTTTGGATTCAAATTGCGCGTAATTATTCCTTCTTTTATACTTTTTTCTAGCGGGTCCACTTTTATTTCCTTTCTTGAAGTATCAGCAATATATATATTAGCTTTTTTACCACTAACTTGTTCATGTGTTCTAGCTAAACCTCCCGTGAATTCATAATAATGGTCTAAATCTGTAATGTGATATTCACTTGAATCTCTAATCTGACTCATTAAATTAATTTTACTCACTGTTTGAGAAAATGTTTTTGGGCTTTTTTCCACGTATTGATTTTTCATATACGCAAAACTCATGTTATTAATATAATCATCAACTAGTTCTTGTTCTTCTTTCCATTTTCCAGCAGAGATAATATTAGTAATATTAGTATTGTATTTCCCAGGAGGAGGACCAAATATCCTCGCATTTGGAGCCTCAACATTCTGATTTTCAAGTTCTATATATGTTTTTTTAATAAAATTCTTGTCTAAAGGCTCATCTAATTCTGCTACAATCTCAATTGCATGATTAATTAATTCTAATAAATAGGGAAAAGTATCTCTGAAAATTCCACATATTGTAACAAGAACATTAATTCTAGGATGTGTCATTTCTTCTAAAGGAATCACTTCAAATTCAGTAGTCCAAATAGATTTATTTTTTATTGCTCTTACACCTAAATAATTGAAAATTTGTCCTATTGTTTCCCCCCCAGTTTTCATGGTTTCAAAAGCCCATAAAACCACGCTGACAGTTTCAGGATATTTATTATTTTCGTTATAATACTTGTTTAATAAAGTTTCAGCAATTAAAGTTCCTCTTTTATAAGCAGTGGTGTTAGGGATTAATCGGGGATCAAAACCATAAGAGTTTCTGCCTGTAGGGAAAATATAAGGTGAACGGATGGGATCTCCTCCCAATCCAGGTTCGATATACCCTCCTTCTAACGCATGGATTATATTTTCCATTTCCATGGAGTTATCCATTCTGTATATAAGATCAATTATCCAACTCAGGAAAACATTCTTTTCTTGATTTGTAATTTGAAAATTTAACACAAGAGAATTTGATATTTTATCTACATCAAGATCATTTATATTTACAGATGTGTTAATTTGATTTAATATTTGGTCAATAATACCATTAAGCGTATCTGAGGTTTTTTTTTCTTCTTTGGATAATTTT
>JBHLPZ010000147.1:0-8153 GCA_048885325.1 Candidatus Odinarchaeota archaeon | reverse complement strand
AGATCACAATTATTTATTCTTTGTAAAAGAACTCCATCGACTTTAGCTCGACTAATTTCTTCCTTTAAAAAATCTAACCGTCTTGAATGATCATCCATCATTCTTGGGCAAGAAATTCTATAATAAAGTCGTTTAGTAATACTTTCTAAAGTATCCTCATGATTCACTGCTTTTACGTCATTCATATAATTTCTAGTTCCGAAGCAAAGAAAGTCAGAAGCTATCAAAGCACCAGAATTTTCAATTATTTTTGTAAATTCAATATTATCTACGACACTACCTACCAAAAGAATTCGTTTTTTATTGGATATATCTATAGGCTCACTTCTTTTTAAAGTCTCAATTATTCTATCTAATTCTCTATTAGCAACTTCTTTTGGAACTGATGAATTTGCTATATTTATTTGTAATGCCTTACTACCTGTCAATTTAGGCTTCTCGTGAATTCTAAATTTATGGATTTCTCTTAAAAGTTTTCTATTTTTATTGTATATTTTTATTGACTCTAATAACCTTTCATTTGTAATCTCTTTAATCTGATATTTTTTTTCTAATTCTTCTTTTAATTCTTCAATTTCTTTTTTATACCATTTAAAACCCTCATCTGTTATCACATGTGGTAGAGCTAGATAAAATTGAGGAACTTTTTTATTAAAACCCTCTCTATTGAAAACTTTAAGGGTAAATAATTCAAACATTCTACGGCTGTGATCACAACTGTTACAGACCAGAAATCCATCAAGAAAATCATAAACTCCTTTAAGGGCTAAATCTAAAGTAGCTTTTACAAAAGAACACGTGAATCTTACCATATATATATCTCCTAAATTAGTGTCTTTGGTTCCTGTGGCTCTAATTCGAAAAGGCAATAAGTCAGCAGCATGAAGTAATTCTTCTGGGATATATGTACAATAATATCCTACCACTTTTTTATTGGATTTCTGCCATTCCTCGATGTACGAATTTGATATCGAATTAGAAATATTCAAAAAGGGATCATTGTCTAAAATCATAAGAATTAACTTCTTTTACGTTTTTTATAAATATCATTTTTTCCGATCATTAGGCATCTTACTAATTTTACTATTACTCTAAGAGAACCTTTAATTTTGGCTTTACCTAAAATTATATATTTCAAAAGTTTAATCAAACCAAGGACATTATTTTTAGTGCGAACAATTTCACTAAAAACTTTAAGTATATTTTCCTTCTTAACCGTTATAATAATCTTAGCAATTGGATTTCTTGCTTTTTCAACGTGACACTCAAATCTCTGTCTATCTGATGTTAAAATGAAAGTAATGTATCCCCCTAATTCCTTTAAATACAATTCAACTTCTTGTCCTTCTAATTCTTTACCGATTTTCTTGAATGTTTCATCTAATCCAAATAAATCTACGAAAATTTTAGTTAATTTAGCAATATTTAGTATTTTAGTTTCTCTGATGAGAGTCTCTACCCCTCTATCTTTGTCAATAGATTGAATAGGTTCCTCTTGTTTAATAGTTTCCACCAAATACTAGCTATTTATGAACCTAAAAATCAGTATAATTTAAAAATCCGATTATTATTAATTGAATTTTTTAATTATTTAAAGATTTATATCTCTAAGACCGATTCTCTACAAATATGGAAAATTAATTAAGGAGGAAAGTAAATGGTGAATATTAATTTTTTCGTTTTTGGGAGCTCTAATTCTTATAGCCACTCCTTTAAGTGTCATTTTTGGATATTTTATTTCGTAATAGAAAACTAAATTATAAATTGAAAGAAATGACTAAATATTATATAAAAATCATTTAAATTTTTGGGTGGAACTAATACGTCTCAAAATGAAGAAGAAATCACAATAAGTGAACAAATGAAGAAATTTTTGATAAAAGGCTTTTATGGATTTAATACAATATTAACATATGGTCTTGGTCTACGGCTTGGTATTTTCAATTATCTTGACAAAAAAGTTAAGTCTTTATCTAAAACAAGCCCCATTTCTTCAGTGATTTTTACAATAGAAGAAATTTCTGAAAAACTTAATTTAAATCTAAATTATGTAGATGCTTGGGTTCATTTAGGTCTCGAGTGTGGTCTTTTCGAAATTAATGACCCAATTAAAAAAGAAATAAAAACTGCCCCTCATGTATATAGTTTATTAATTGATCGTAATCATATGTTTTATGTTGGAGACACCATAGGAGCATTTTATTATCTTGCGCCATATCAAGATTCAATACTTGAATATATTAAAGGAGCAGGAAAGTTATCTACTACTGAATTCTATGATGAATATCCTGAAGAAGTAATTAGAGCTACGCAGATGATGAGTGCTAGAATTGGATCATTGATTGAGAGACTATTTACTAAGAATTTCAAGGATTTTTGTAGAAACTTACGAAAAGAATCTTCAATTCTATCAGTTGGATGCGGTTACGGTTATAATCTAGCAATTTGGGCAAAAAAATATAAGAAAGCGAAATTCGTAGGGATTGATATTGATTCTCGAGGGATATCAGCTGCTCAAAAGTTGATAGAAGAAAATAATTGGAGTGATAGAGTTGAAATACTTGAAATCCCAGTTGATAAATACACTAAACAATCAGAAACGAAGTTTGATCTGATATTATTAAATCAAGTACTTCATGAGATGGAAAAAGATGAAGTTTATCGATTAAGTATTTTTAATGATCTCTATACTTTATTGAAAGATGATGGAATTTTACTTGTTGCAGAGAGTATGATTCACGGAACTTTTGATCCACCAGAAGAATTCCAACTTTTTGATATTATGCATAAGTTTCTTGAAGCTGATTTTGCAGGTTTTTACAATGAGAAATCTTTTAAAGAATTTGTTGACTCTACACCTTTTAATAGAGCAGAGTTCATAAAAGATAAGGGAACTTACTTCTGGGCAATTCGAAAATAAAAATTCATTTATTTAATAAATATTAATCACTTCTTTTTTATTAATAGATAGGGGAACTATATGGGAATTCATTGCTCATTTTGATTTTCTATATCTTATAATTGACTAATTTAATATAAAGGGTTTCACTATCATTATAAAAACATTGAAATATTAATTATTTACAGCTTAAAAGGTTAGTATCCATGGGAAAAACCCTAACTGAAAAAGTTTTAGAACAACATTTAGAAGAAGGCACTTTAGAAATAGGTTCAGATATAGCAATAAAAATCGACCAAACTCTTACCCAGGATGCGACAGGTACTATGGCTTACCTTCAATTCGAAGCTATGGGCATAGATCGCGTTCAAACTGAATTATCTGTAAGTTATGTAGATCATAATACTTTACAAACAGACTTTAAAAATCCAGATGACCATAGATACCTTCAGAGTATAGCAGCAAAATATGGTCTTTACTTTTCGCGACCCGGAAATGGAATCTGTCATCAATTACACTTAGAAAGATTTGCAAGACCAGGAAAAACTTTACTTGGATCAGATTCGCATACGCCTACAGGAGGCGGTGTTGGAATGATTGCTATTGGCGCCGGTGGTTTAGATGTAGCAGCAGCAATGGCAGGCGAATCATTTCGCTTAAAAATGCCAAAAGTTGTTAAAGTGTATCTATCAGGGCAATTACAAGATTTTGTATCGGCAAAAGATGTTATTTTGGAAGTTTTAAGAAGAATCGGTGTTAAAGGCGCGGTTAATAAAGTTCTAGAATATACTGGTCCTGGAGTTAAGACCTTATCAGTTCCTGAAAGAGGGACTATTACGAATATGGGTACAGAAACTGGAGCCACGACTTCAATCTTTCCTTCTGATGAAATTACTAAACAGTTTTTGGAAGCACAAGAACGTGGAGATCAATGGGTTGCTTTAAAACCTGATGAAGATGCGATCTATGATGAAATAATTGAAATAAATTTAAGTGAATTGGAACCACTTATTGCTGAACCACATAGTCCAGGTAATGTTAAAACTGTGAGAGAACTTGAAGGATTAAAGGTAGATCAAGTATGCATCGGTAGTTGTACTAACTCTTCTTTGAGGGATCTTAAAATTGTGGCTAATATGTTAAGAGGGAAAACTATAAGTCAAAATACTGTTTTAACAGTTTCTCCAGGTTCTCGACAAGTTGTAGATCATATGATCCATTCTGGAGAGATGGCATATTTAGTAGAAGCTGGAGCAAGGATCTTAGAAAATGCATGTGGACCTTGCATTGGAATGGGATTAGCCCCAAAAACAGATGCTGTTTCCCTTAGAACCTTTAATCGTAATTTTTTGGGTAGATCTGGTACTAAAAGTGCAAATGCATACTTAGTTAGTCCTGAGACTGCTGCTATGGCTGCGATAGAAGGTGCTATTAAAGATCCACGAAAATTTGGTAAATTACCTAAGATTGAAATGCCTAAGAAATTTATGGTTAATGATAATTTGATCATTCCTCCTTTACCTTTAGAAGAAGCTAAAAAGGTTGAAATAATAAGAGGGCCAAATATCAAACCTTTACCAGAGTTTAATCCTATCCCAGAGAAATTGGAAGGTGAAGTTTTAATTAAGGTTGAGGATGATATTACTACTGATCATATAATGCCAGCAGGTGCAAAAATACTTCCCTTAAGATCTAATATCCCTGAAATCAGCAAATTCGTATTTAGCGTAATTGATGAGAAGTTCCACGACACATCTTTAGAAAAAGGAGGGGGATTTATAGTCGGAGGAGATAATTATGGTCAAGGTTCCAGTAGGGAACATGCCGCAATAGCACCAAAATATTTAGGGATAAAAGCAGTAATTGTTAAGTCTTTTGCTCGTATTCACTTAGCAAATCTCATTAATTTTGGTATTGTTCCTTTAACCTTTGTTAACAAGGACGATTATGAAAAAATAGAAAAAGGAGATCAATTTGAAATTGATCTCACAACTTTAGAAACAGGAAGAGTAGCTTTAAAAAACTTAACTAAAAATACTGAAATTCAATTAACTCATTCTCTTAGTCAAACTGAAATTGAAGAATTGAAAGCTGGTGGGAAACTTACATTAATTAAACAAAAACATGCCAATTAATATTTAAAATAACTTTTTTTTACTTTTTTCATTTTTTTATTTGAATTGTATGCCGAAGAAGAAATTCATGTTAGACCCTAAAAAGAGATTCTCCTCTCGTGTTGAGAATTATATTAAATTTAGACCAAATTATCCCTATGAAATTATAAAATTTTTGAAAGAAAAAAATATTCTACAAAACGATTCAATTATCGCAGATATTGGTTCAGGAACAGGTATCTTAAGTGAACTTTTCTTAAAAAATGGAAATGTTGTATATGGGATTGAACCAAATGCAGATATGAGAAACGCTGCTGAAAAATTATTAGAAAATTATTCGGATTTCATAACTGTTGATGGTTCAGCTGAAAGAACTAATTTAAAAGCAAAAAATATTGACGTTATAACTGTTGGTCAGGCTTTCCATTGGTTTGATATTAGACAAACACAAAAAGAATTTAAGAGAATACTTAGAGAAGGAGGTTATGTCGTACTAATTTGGAATAATCGCAAGAAATCAGGTAATGGATTTTCGAATGAATATGAGAAATTTATCCTGAAATACGGTAAAGATTATAAATTTACACGTAAAGATGAGATGGATATTAATAACTTCTTTCAATATGAAAAAAAAGTGTTTTATAACTATCAGGATTTTGATTTTGAAGGTTTAAAGGGACGATTATTATCAGCTTCTTATATTCCTCTTGAAGATAGCCCCGAATATGAGGATATGATAAAAGAATTAGCAAATATTTTTAATAAATATCAGCATAATGGGATTATAAAACTGGAATATGATACAGAAGTATATTATGGAAGTCTTTAAGAATAATTCTTTTAAGAAATTTTATTAGTTTCCTTGGATTCAAACTCTTTACTAAATGCTTAAACTAATAAAAAATGACTCTAAAAGAATTAGGGATCGAATATAAAAAAATTGATAATTTATATGTAGGATATATTAACTTTAAAGGCGAAATACCAGATATTCCAGCTAAAATTGACGGATTTTATGAAACGATTAAGGATCACGTCTCAGGTCCCGCTATTGCGGTTATTGATTATGGTGTTTATAGTGAGGGAGGAAAAGATATAGATATTTGTTTTCCACTTGAAGGAGAAAAGGAACTTAAGGGAATAAATACTAAATATCTTGAGAGTATTGATGTGTTATCTATAATGCATCAGGGGACTTCTGATTCATTGGGAGAAACATATCAAAAGATACGTAATTATACAGATAAACATATGGTTTCTGGTACTGCATGGTTGCGACTTGTTTATCATAAGTATAATCAAAAAAATCCAAAAGATAATCGAATAGAAATTCAGCATAACCTGCATAAATGGGAAGATAAACTAGAAAGAAACATCGATAGAGTTCTAGGGAAAAACTTTAGAAATGAAATCATGAAAGAGAAAGAATTATTATTTACAGTAGAATCTTCCCGTGAAGATCGAACTTTTTGGTTAAAAGACACATTAGATCGATTAGATAAGGTTGTTAGTGAGGATCAGAGATATGAAATCGTATCCCGTTGTGCACATGAATTCTCTCCAAAACGAATTGAGAATATGAAGAATATTTATGAAAAAACTGGAGATATTGATGAAGTCATAAAGAAAATGCAAAGAGATTATGCTTGGTATGAAAATCCAATACGTAAAGGGAATACAATATATATAACTAAGATCCCTGTGAATCCAGAAGGATATGAAAAAGCTAAAACTTTAGAAGAAAAGAAAAAAAATTACTGTCATTGTCGATTTATTAATGAGAATTTGGATAAAGGTATCTCTCCAACTTTTTGTTATTGTGGTACTGGTTGGTATCGGCAACAGTGGGAAGGAATACTTGGAAAACCGATAAAGATTAAATTATTAAAATCCCTCCTTAAAGGCGATGAAAACTGTGAAGTTGCGATTTATCTCCCTACAGAATTAAAATAAGAATAAATATTTTAACTTTTTAGCATATTACGGAGGACTTACTATCAAGGAAGGTTGATATTGATTTTTAACCAATATCTATTCATCTCATTATACCATCCTTTTAGGATCTAAAAGTTTATCTATATCTTCTTCAAATTTTAAACCCATCTCATCAACAACTTCTTTAATGCTTTTATTTTCATCATACGCTTTCATTGCAATAGCAGAACATTTATCATATCCAAGTATTGGTGTTAAATTTGTAACTATCATTAGTAATCTTTCAAGTTGAGATTTAATCTGAGTTTGGTTGGCTTTTATATCCAATAAGCAATGATCTATAAATGAGTTAATAGCATTGCTAAGAATTTCAATTGAATTAAGTAAATTAACAATCATGATAGGTTTACAGACATTTAAATCTAAGATGCTGCCATAAGCCTCTGCAAATGAAATAACTGAATCGTTTCCAATGATTTGTAGGCATACTTGTATTAACGCTTCAGATTGAGTTGGATTAATCTTACCCGGCATCATTGAAGATCCCGGCTCATTTTGGGGCAAAATCAATTCAGACAGACCTGTTCTTGGGCCACTACCCATCCATCTAATATCATTTGCCATTTTTAATAAGGAAAGAGCCAGCAATCTAATACAACTACTTGCATTAACAATAGTATTATGAGAAGAAATACCTTCTGCCTTGATAGGATTTAATTTAAAGGGTATTTTAGTTAGTTTTGAAAGATGATGAACTGCGAGTTCAGAGAATTTTTCATGGGCACTTAATCCAGTTCCTACTGCTGTGCCTCCTATAGGAATATGGTAAAGCTCTTCACATACCATCTTTAATCTTTCTTTATTTATTTCGATCTGTTTTTTATACACTTCAAATTCTAATGATAAAGATATAGGTACCGCATCTTGAAGATGTGTTCTTCCAACCTTAATAATATCTTTAAACTCCTCAATTTTTCTTGATAAAGATTCTTTCAATCTTTCTAGAGAGGGAAACAAGGTTTCATTTATCATATGTAAAGCAGATATATGCATGGTGGTAGGAATTACATCATTAGAGGATTGGCTTTTATTAACATGATCATTTGGATGCACAGGTTCCTTTTGACCCATTGGGTGCCCAAGTATTTGATTTGCTCTATTAGCTAAAACTTCATTCATATTCATGTTAGTCTGGGTACCGCTCC
>JBHLPZ010000146.1:0-8216 GCA_048885325.1 Candidatus Odinarchaeota archaeon | reverse complement strand
TGGTTTAATTATCCTATCTGATTTAATATTTACTAAATACAGATAAAAAAAGTAATAGTTTGAGATTAGATCTCAAATAAAAAAAAAGGGGGGAATTAAAAATGCATAATTGCATTCAAACTGGCGATTAATAATCAATCGGGAGTTAGGGGACTCCGGTAGCATACTATTTGTACGCATATATTATCTGGAAGTCTTGATCAGGCTTTTCACAGCCACTCCAGAAGGTGATGAATCCAAGATCGACCCATTTATCAAGATTATCAGGGACTCCATCAAATAAGTCAAATATATCGCAAGATGCGTCTCCCTTTACAGTGGGGACGTGGTTGCTGTCTAACTGGACGACACCATCGACTATGAACTCTACGGTCCAAATATCGACCAGACAGTCTGGATCTACCCATGGACAATGTTCAGGAGCATAGTCTACATCATGTCCAGTAACTACAATATCAAATGTTC
The DNA here is from genome assembly GCA_048885325.1 of Candidatus Odinarchaeota archaeon. Classification (GTDB taxonomy): domain Archaea; phylum Asgardarchaeota; class Lokiarchaeia; order Sigyniarchaeales; family SOKP01; genus SOKP01. The sequence goes on along the minus strand of JBHLPZ010000146.1, from coordinate 7,751 downwards.
CAACTATTTTTTCATTTAAAGGTGTATCAGACTTACCTTGGAAGATCAATCCAGTGCCTCCAAAGAAGTCATAGCCACCGTAAGAGATTACGGTAGCACCGCCGAATGATCCGGTTAAGCATAATGGTAAAGGATCGGGGACGTAATAATCATGAATGTAAACCCAACCGGGTTCTGTGTCAAGATCCTCTATCAAGCATCCTTCAGCCATTGGTAGGAACTCTACCCCGGAGAGAATATCGTCCAAAGGATTATTACTTTCCATAGTATTTTCTCCATTACTCACAGGTAACCCCCCGGGAACCGGTTCAATTCCAGTTCCGGAGAAGATACTATGGCCCCATACTCCTAATGCGATAACCAGGAATATAGAAAATATAGTTGCCACCAGGATTCCAGCAATCAACAGAGAGTACCGGCTTTCCGTGTCATCTAATTCCATTGATTATGCACTATTTTCTAGTTTTTTAACCACCTTAAGTTTTCATTATATGGTTCGATCATAAATTATGATAAACAGATATTTAAATCTTGTGCATTGGGGATGGGAGAGCCACCATTATTAGGAATTAGTTTCAGAATTAAATCTTTTTGTCAAAAAGATTTATTTATTAAACCTTCTTAGTGAAGATGTTTAAATTTTAAACTGATTAAATATCTAAAACTAAATTTTTACATTTAAGTTGAAATCAGATAAATATTTTTGTCAAATTTTTAATTAGACAAATCAGTAGAGATTTATTAGGTATTAAGATATTTTTCTGAATTATATATAGAGAAGACTTTTTTCTCCTTTGTTATGAATTTTTCTTTTAAACAAATTGGTCATTTTTTTTTTAATAAAAATTGGAGATGATATATGACCAAGTCTATAGAGGAGATCGTTATTATTACCGAATATCCATATGATATTGATGATGATACCGAATTTTATAATCCTCTTCCTGATTGCGTATTTAATCGAGGAATAAGCTATTAACTTGAAGAAGGATAATAAACAAATTTTTTTTATGTTACTTTTCACTTCTTTTCTGAAAAGAGTTATATGCAATATGAAAAGGTCAATTCATTAACTATAACAAATTCTCTTGAGTTCTCATTCTCTTCAAGATAAATCTGTGATAACCTCTTTTTATTTTAAATGGTCTTTCTGGGCGATTAAAAAAACAATTAGGACAATATATCGAAAAAATTGCATTAGTCCAAAATTTAAGAACTTTTTCCTTCGACATAGAAAGATTATCACGGCAAAATTCCTCAAATTTCAGTGGTTTTTTGCAATCAACACAATATCTTATCTGAATGATTTATTTTAATATCATGATATAATTATTCATAAGAGAGAACTAATTTTCTGTTTTTATAATATAATCTTTTTTGTTGCAAGCACACATTAAAAGATTTAATAGGAAGTCCAGGATATCTTGAGGATATTAATAATTTAAAACAAATGGTATTAAATTTTGCAATAAATTTATATATATATGAGAAAGGTTCAATTAGGTAAAACTGGAGAGCAAATTCCTGTACTTGGACAAGGAACTATGGGTATCAAGGCAGGAAAAGGTAAGGAATATTATGAAAAATGGAAGGATTCATTAAGAAAGGGGATAGAGCTCGGTATGACTCATATTGATACTGCAGAACTTTATAATCATGGTAACTCTGAGAAGACAATTGGAGAAGTGATAAAAGAGTATGATCGAGATGATCTCTTTATTACAAGTAAACTATTTCCAAAACATTTTGGATATAAATCAATGATTAAAGCTTGTAACAAGAGTCTTGAGAGGTTAGATATAAAGTATTTAGATTTATATTTGGTTCATTTTCCTTCATTTATATTTTCTAAAATCAAAAAACATATGAGAGTGATGGAACAACTTTTGAATGAAGGAAAAATAAGATATATCGGTGTGAGTAATTACTCTATCGATCAATTTAAAAGAGGACAGGAATATCTCAAAAATGCTGAAATAGTCACCAACCAACTCCACGCAAATATAAGGAGACAAAAACATATCCATAATTCGCTACCTTACTATAAGAAGGAAGGTGTTACTTTAACGGCTTACAGCCCTTTAAGTCATGGAGGTTATACAAATTTAAAGGGAAATCTTAGACTAAAATTGGATCAAGTAGCTAAATCACATAATGCGAGTATTCAACAAATTGCACTTGCTTGGCTTATTAATCATGACAATGTTATAGCTATTCCTAAAGCATTTCAAATGCAACATATAGAGGCTAATGTAAAAGCAGCAGATATTGAGTTATCGGAAGAGGAAATCGAACAATTTTATAATAAGTAGAGAAGAGGTTAAAAATTAGGAAAGAAATGCATGAACCCATATTACTAAATTCTTTTTATTTTACCATAATTTTTATCTGCTTTTCTTTTTTCTTGAAGTACAGCCTTTCTTTTCGTGATGGCCTGATACAATTCTGTAAAATTTTCGGGGGGTATAGATTCAGATGATTTTTTTATTAAATTACGAGCTAAACTAGGACAATTTGGGATACAGACTCCACATCCTATGCAATAGCCAAGATCAACTTCACTAATTCCTCTTTCATTGATCTTGTTCGCGTTCATGGGACAAGCATTGATACAATTAGCGCAACCCGAACATAAATCCTTGTTAATTTCTACAAAATAATTCGAATTTACATATTGGGCGGGATTTGCATATTTTTTAAGATTAGTTAGAAATACACAAGAACATCCACAGCAACAACATATTACAAATGGTTTCTGAGTATTAGTTGGACATATAACCATTCCCCTGTCTTGTGCCATTCGCAACACTTTTAACGCTTCATCTTTTGTAATTTCACGACCTTGTTCAAGAAAAATCCGTGGACTAACACCTATTGAAATACAGGTTTCCTTAGGATGATCACAACCCTTTCCTTGAACATCTTTTGATTGTCTGCATATGCAAGGACTTACAAATAATGTTTTTTCAACATTATCTATTATAGTTTTAATCTCGTCAAAATTAGAGATATTATATTCCAAACTAACACTTTTTTCTATAGGAATGGTTCTCATTTGTAAAATTCCATTTTCTAACATTGCGGGTATGAACCCTTCATCCATGTATTGATCAATATCTTCAGAAAAGTTTTTAGTCAGTTTATCTATTTGATAATCGTAAAATCCTACCATTAAGAAAGCAATAGAATAATAATTTGTTCCATCTCTTCTTCGAATCCAATTAATTGCCCCCTTTTTAGCCATTGTTAGAAGTGCTTCAGAGAATTGTTCCAGTGTCCAACCTTTCTTTTTAAATGGTCGAAACATTGCCTTTGGTTCTTGAGGGATAAGTTTCAGATTTAAGGCAATTTCAGCTTCTTGAGGAGTAAACAGATGTTTTAGTATCCTAATTTCTATACCAGATTCCGTTTCAGGATAGTCAACTGGAAGAGAATCTAAATATTTTTGAAGTTTTGTATAAACTTCATCTTCACTCTCAGAACTCATAGAAGAAAATTATTTTTAATATTATAAAAAGATAGCATAAAAATAATTCACAAAGGGTGTTTTAGGTTGATTTAGATAGAAATTTTAATCAAGATTTATCAAAAATAACAACTAAATTTATATGATCTAAAAACTAAATCAATTTTATCTTTAAATACATAGAAAAACAGTTTTAAAGTGGTAATTATATGAGATATGAGAAGAACCAATATTCAGAAGGTATAAGTATATGTGCTCTAATTATTGCAGGACTTTTCTTTTATTGGGGTATAAATGATGTCTTAATAAGACCCCTTTCAGGTGAGGGATTTCATTGGTTTGGAATTGTCTGGTTAGGAATTGCTCTAGCTATTATAATAGGCCAAATAGCTATTTGGGTTAATAGAAGCAAGTTAAGGAATGCTGTATTATATGAATATGCTGACCATCCTGCAGCAACTATAGAAGAAATTAGCAAAAACACAGGAATTTCTCTGGGAGATGTCCAATCAATTGTCTTAGACCTAAAATCCAAGGGTCTTATCCGAGGAAAATTTTCATCATCTACGGGTGAAATGACTCATGCTGAAGTAGTGACAGGTGAACAAAGCGAACCCTCAGAGGAAAAAGTAAGGTATTGCCCCACTTGCGGTACTGCTAAAGTGAAAGAGGCAGCAGTTTTCTGCTCTTATTGTGGCACAAAATTCTAAAATTCAAATGACTGTAATTTTATGGAGGAAAATCCTTGAAAAGGATTATAAAATACATTATATTAAAAAAGGTTTAGGAAGAAAACTCGTCTTTATTTATAACAGATTTTCCTTTTAATTAAAAATGATTCCACCTAAACGAATTTTTTTTTTAAAAATTATTTAAAAAAAAGGATTAAAATTTAGAGGGTTTTAAAAGCAATCTCTTACCTTTTTCTATTCAGGGGGTTTCATTCCAAGCAGTGCCATTGCCTCAACAGCTGTACGCCAAACTTCTATTTCATATTTAAATCCTTCAATCTTATGGTACATAACTTGAACATTTTGGAAATGGTTTATGCTTTCTTCAAGTTTCCCTTCTTTTACATCAAATATTTCAATTGACATTATACCATTTTCATTTGCTCTTATAGCTGTAGCTAAAGATTTTCCTAAGGATCTATCAGGAGGATATTTTTTTAGTTCTTCTATGTATACTTTAGCGACTTCTTCTGATTTATGAGGAGGAAACCAGGTTTTTATTAACACATATGGCATATTTATTACCTCTCTATATATTTTTTAAATTTAATTGGATTTTAAAGTAAAGAAATAATTATTTACTTCTTATTTAAATATTACAATTACAATTTTGTAAGTTTTAGCTTTAAATTTCGATAGCTTTGTCCAAAAAAAATCAGCTTGTCTCATCTGAATTATCCTAGACGTAATAACATTAAACATTTTATACCAAAATGTTTAAAAAAAAGTTATGGATAATAAAACACGTATGACCAATATAATTAAAAAAAATTATATTTTATTAGAATTAATCTATATACCTATTGGTTTCCTTTTTTTATTTAGCTTGATAGCATCACTTTTCGTCTTATCTGCTGCTATATCAATTTTTCATTATATTTTTCTCTTATTTCCTCTGACTGGTGTGAGTTCTATGACGATCTATTATTTTAGTGCAAGATACCCTATTGAAAGTCTCAACAGATTGATCTTAATTTATATCATGATATTTCTGCTATACCTGACATGTTTTATATTGATTATTTTTGTAGTAACGGGATCTCAAAATACTATTAATTATTTATTCTATTTAGTAGTGTTATCAGGATTGTATTATTATTATGCCTTTCTATTGATTCCGCTAATAGGTATTATTGCACTCACAATTTATTATTTAAGATTAAATATTCCTATTGGAAATAAAAAATTATCAATAACACTCATATTATTAACTTTGATTATTTTCATTTTCATAGGAATTTATTCATTATTGAATTGGTCAATTGGTTTGCTTGATGCATCTTACCCACCCCCAGAATGGGATTGATCATGCATTTTATTGATAATATTTATGATTAGTATTAATTATTAATTTTTTCTCGCTACAATTTTGTAAGTCTTAGATCTAACTAAGACCTTTTTTACTTCTAATTGTTTGATAGTAGCTGAAAAATTTTATTCAAAAAAATTACCCACTAATTCTGTAAAATCTTCTTCTGATTTGTACTCTTTACCTTCAACATATTTCAACATTTCTTGTATTACATTAGCATAGGACTCAATATTATCAGACTGATGTTCTTTTGTATCATCCGTAATATTCTCTAAACTGTCCTGAATTTTATCGCAGATGTATTCTAGCTTAGGTTTCAAACATTCAAATACTAAATCATTAATGCTTCTCAATTTATAACCATCAAAAAAATGTAATTCATTATTGCCTTCATCAAATCATCAATATATTTAAAAGAAAATTTACACCATTAATTTCCCTATATAAAGCAAAAATTATGTCTATTATCTGTGCTAACCTTCACTCTCTTTTGAAGTAGTATTTGACAAAAATGTTAATCATTGATGAATATTCGCTTTACAAAAAATATTTTCTATGAAGAACTCAACATGCTTGGACCATCTAATGCAAGAGGAAAATTACAAAAAATATTATCCATATTATAAGTCCTACAGAGCCAAGTACTAATCCTGTTATTGCTAAGCCAGGTGAATCGTCCTTTTTTATTCCAATACCCCCACATATTATCCCTACGATTGAAGTTGCCAGTGGGACATACCATAAGATTACAAATGGTGTCGGAAGGAATGAGATCAAAGAACTCACGATTCCAATCACGCCAAAAATTAAAGCTACAATACCAAGGGCTTTTCCCATATTTATCTCACCATTGATTTCTTTTTTTTTAACTTTTTAATTACTAATTTATGGTAAAAATTTGGGTAATAGCATATAAATTTATTCTAAATTATAATTTCAATGTTTGATGAATTTGTTATTTTAACGCGAAATTCTAAACTTCAAGATTAAATATTTAAATAATTCTTAGAAAAAGTAACATTTATGAACAAATTAACTACAAACGTCTTCTTAAAAGATTTAAAATTTCCAGAAGCCCCAAGATGGCATGATGACAGATTATGGTTTTCCGATATGGAAGATCGTAAAGTGATATCCGTTAATGTAAAAGGAGAGATAGAAACAATACTTGAAGTACCAAAAAGGCCTTCTGGTTTAGGATGGTTGCCCAATGGAAGATTATTAGTGGTTTCTATGGAGGATCGAAAATTACTTGAACTCGAATCTGGAGCTTTAAAAGAATTTGCTGATTTAAAGGGGTTAGCAACTTACCATTTAAACGATATGGTTGTTGGCAAAAAAGGATGCGCATATATTGGAAATTTTGGATTTGATTATATTAACAACCAACCATTTATTCCTGCTGCGATTATTATGGTCACTCCTGAGAGAGAAGCTAAAATTGTTGCTGAAAAGATGTCATTTCCAAACGGCATGGTTATTACACCCGATGGTAAAACAATTATTATCGCAGAAACCCTTTCAGCTCGATTAACTGCTTTTGAAATTAAAAACGATGGAACCCTTATCAACCGGAGATTATGGGCTGATTTAAAATCTATTCCCCCTGACGGAATTTGTCTTGATGAAGAAGAAGCAATATGGGTTGCTGCTCCAGGACAGCATAGAGCAGTAAGAGTTCTTGAGGGTGGATCGATAACTGATATTGTAGAAATAAAGAATGAAGCCTATGCATGCATGTTAGGGGGTCCAAATTTAACAACCTTATTTATTGCTTCATCAGCAAGCCATCATATAAGAGAAAAAGGTCAGATTGAATATGTGGAAGTTGATGTACCTAAAGCAGGATTTCCGTAAATAAATACAGTTTAGCAGCAAAAGAGCTATTTATTAAGTTTAAAAAAAGAGAGATATTAAAAGAAAAAAAAAGTAAAAAATTTAAAAAAAAATTTTTAGCTAATTTCTGAGCCGCATAAGGCACAAAATTTTCCTAATCTAGATAATTTGGCTCCGCAATTTGGGCAAAAATTGATTTTTTGTTCAAAGTTGTTTACTGGTTGAAGTTTAGGTAAGGCTGTTTGCAGTTCTGAAGATTTTGGAACATCATTAGTCGATAATTTGTTTAATGTTGAGAGCTTAAAATACCCTTTCACCTGATAGATAAATCCGATGATTGCCGGAACGACTAAAAACCATAATGAACTTAAGAGTGTGCCTGTTTTTAGTTTATTGCACCCATTAA
>JBHLPZ010000145.1:0-8248 GCA_048885325.1 Candidatus Odinarchaeota archaeon | reverse complement strand
ATCCCTATCGGAAGAGGACATATGTTTGTGAGAAAAGATGGAACTATTCTAAATTTTTGTACTCAAAAATGTCGTAAAGCTATGTTATTATATAAGAAAAATCCACGTAAAACACGCTGGACCACTTATTACGGGAAGCAGTAAAAAAATTTCCATCCGTATCTTATGGTATTTTTTTCCTTTTGCGGCTAGCTAACAGGAGGATCGCTAACCCAATCACTGCCCCTCCGCTAATACTCGAAATGATTAGAACGGTAAGAAATACGAAAAACTTGCAAAGAAACGTTTATCAACTTATTGGAGCCGTGAAAATTTAAGTAAATCATCAATTAGATCCACATGCCCAACAATCATTCTACGGCAACAGAATCTCTCAATTCCAAGTTGTTTAAACGCGTTTTCTGAACTTTCACCTTTCTCCAAAAGCTCTAAATATGGTTTATAAACATGTGCGATTAACTTTCCACAGCTAAAGCAACGAATAGGAATAATCATAATATATTCATATTTTAAGTTTTGATTAATTGATTAAATATTGAAAATTAAAAAAATTTTTCGGAAATTAAGGATAAAAAAGCCAAATTAAGCAAAAATTTTTTTTATATCCATTATTTTTGATCTCATTACAAATCGATGATTTATGATAATATATTAGAATTATATATTTGAAGGAGAACAAAATGAGTTATGTAAAATTTAAAGTTCCTGATGATGTAAAGAACGAATTAAAGAATGCATTAACTACGATAGCAGAATCTCGAGATTCTAAAATACGAAAAGGAATGAATGAAGTGACTAAATCTATTGAAAGAAATAATGCGAAGATTGTAATAATGGCTGAAGATGTTAGTCCTCCAGAGATACTTTTTCATGTCCCATTACTCTGTGAAGAAAAATTAATCCCTTATGCGTATTTATCTACAAAAAAGGAGTTAGGAAATACCGTGAGAATTAATGTAGGGGCATCAGCTATCGCTATAGAGAATCTAGGAACAGGAAATGACAATGCTTTAGATACTGTAATCAAAAAGCTAGAAGCTATAAAGAAGTAAGTTGGAGGAAAAAAATTGGTCAAATTAGACAAAGCAACACAGATTGAGGATTCATCTATTCCCGCAGAGGTTATCCAAATTGTTGGTAGAACTGGATTAACTGGTGAAATTAGCCAAATTAAGGTAAGAATTTTAGAGGGTCCAGACAAGAATCGTATTTTAACGAGGAATGTTAAAGGTCCTGTACGAGAAAATGATATTGTTGTTTTAAGAGAAGTAGAACGAGAAGCTAGAAAAATAAGAAAACGACGATAAAATACTTTTTTTTAAAATTTACTCATCAAAATAGCCAAGAAGTTTTAAATTCTTATATTCATTGTGTAAAAATTCTCGTAATGCAGTTCTAATTGCTTCAGAGCGACTTGGCACAATTTTCATCGCTATTAACTTTTGAATATTTTTATCATAACATTCAGGGATATTGATAGTAATATTTTGCATTGATGGTTTTTTCTTTTTCTTCTTATCTGGCAATTCTCCTTACTCCCATCCTGTTATTTTTTTAAAATAATAGCCGAGATCTATCTTAGGAAGAAAAGTGATAACAAAAATTATTGTTACCCTTAATATGTTCCAACTTTTTGATAATAAATTATAAGTAAAATTTGTTTATAAAATTATCTCTCCTTATATAAAGTATTTAAAGCATTCTATATCATTAGTAAATTGTTTTGATAAATTTAATTAGAATATGAACGATTATTAGGGGATTTATATATTTAAATTGAAAATGTTTTACCATCATAATCGATTTTCTTTTTTTACATATCGTCCTCTAGTTTCTATAATAGAGATATTTTTAATAACATCATTATAAACATTACTCCCTCTATCTCTATACTCTGATTTATATCCCTCAAGGAACGCATTAAAACATAAGCTATAATCATCTCCATGTGAAGAAATTAAGACTCTTTTTAATAGATGAAGATCAACACTTTTATCTTCGATAGAATCCGAATAATCGTGAAGTCCAAAGTCAATAAGGAAAATATCTTCGCTTGATGTTATAATTATATTACTTGTGGTAATATCACCATGAATGTGTCCATTAATATGCAAAATTGCGATAATTCGACCCAATTGAGTGAATATCTCTTTTTTTTTAGAAATACTTAAAGTATTAATCAAATTTTTTAGCTTAGAACCAGAGATAAATTTCATTATTATTGTAGAGCTTTCTGTATCAATCTCATATACTTGCGGTGTATTAATTCCATATTCTTTTACTTTTATAAGGGCTCGAGCTTCGTTTAATGTTCTTGTTGTCCGAATTTTTCTATCAAGCTGTTCAATTCTATAATTTTTGATGATCCGATGTTTAAAGATAACTTCTTTACCAAACCAATGCCCATAAAATAAACTTGCTTCTGCACCTTTATGAATCAATTTCTCCTTACGGATATTTATAGTCATTTCTACTTTATCACCTAGCTTCTCCAAGGGATAGTAATGTTATCCATCCTCTCTTTTGGATTTATAATTGTTTCTCTAAGGTTATGTTCTCCTTCACTTTTATATTTTAATATACCCGTCCAAGCAATCATTGCTCCATTATCCCCTGCATATTTTAGGGGTACTACTTCGAACTTTGCATTATGCTCATCGCTAATAGAATGAATCATTTCTTGTAATCTTTTATTCGCTGCTACCCCTCCAGTTAGTAAAACTTCAGTCTTTTCTGTATGAGCAAGAGCTCTTTCTGTAACTTCTGTAAGCATTGCAAATGCGGTCTCTTGAAGGGAGAAAGCAATGTCGCATAAATCATATTCACTTTCGTATTTGTCAGATTCTAATAATCTTTTAGCCGCTGTAAAAATTCCTGAAAATGATAGATCCATCCCTTTAACGATATAAGGTAAAGGAAGATATTTATTTGAATTTTTAGCCAATTTTTCTATTTTGGGACCTCCAGGATGAGAGATTTCTGCTTCTCTGGCAAAAGAATCAAGCAAATTACCTATAGGAATGTCTAATGTCTCTCCAAAAACTTGATATCTTCCAGATTCATAGGCACTTACAATGGTATTACCTCCAGATACATAAAGAGAGAGGGGGTCATCAATATTACACAATAATCTTCCTATTTCTATATGGGCAATGCAATGGTTTACCCCAATTATAGGAACTTTTAAAAGCTGACTCAACATACGTGCTACAAGTGCTCCTATTTTCAATACAGGCCCTAATCCAGGACTTTGACTGAAGGCTAACAAACTAATATCTTCAATTGAACATTTAGCTTGAGTAAGAGCCTCATTGATAACTCTCATAAAATTATTTAAATGTTGCTCCCTAACCAAAGCAGGATGAAGACCTCCTTTTTCAGGCACATATACATCATTTACTAAACTTAAGACCTTTCCTGTAAAATCAACAAGCCCAACTCCCCAAGTATGCGCAGTTGATTCTATTCCAAGGGCTATTTTGTTAGATTTCACTATATTCGCCAATTATATTTATTAGCGAGAATTTAAGAAAAAAAAGACTAAAATCAAAGAGGTTACTGTGATTTCATACGTCTTCTAGGAGTTCTTTTCGCTGCTACTCTTTTTGCTCCTTTAGTTCCCTTTCTTTTAAATATTGTGTAGCCACATTTCCCACAAGACGATCTATCATAGTGGTCCGCAAGAAAATAGGCAGGTCCACACTTTGGACATGTTCTGTGGGTTCTAACTAACTTATCTCCTTCAATTTTATATAAATTTGATGCATTCGTCATATTTACTTCAATTTCTAAAATTATTACTTATTAATATTCAAACAGTTGTTTATAAGGTTCCTTCCTCTTTTTTAATTTATAGATTTCCGTTCTTTTTTCTTTTTCTAGATTCCTTGCTTGAATATGAAAGGGTTCAAAAAATTGTAATTCATTTGCGTTTTCATATATATGAGCAGTACCAATATCATGAGCGGAACCAAAATGTGTCTTAATATCACTGATTATGGTTAATTTTTCATTTGCCTTTTTCATTTTAGCGATTTTCTTTTTTATTTCTAATCTATTCGGAGTCCCTTCAGCAAAATGATCGATTTTAAATTTTAATTCAATCCTATCAATCAACGGATTTTTCTTCTCTTCTAAAATTTCAATATTTAATGGCATTATGAACCTTTTGAGTAGTATAATTCTGAAACAATCAGTTAATTTAAAGATTATTCGAAGTTATTTAAGATCAAAGAACGATAAGAATTAAAATTTTGGTTTTTTTGAATAGATTATGGCACAAGTTTAAAGCCTATGACTAAAAGATAAAGATTTTGTTATAGATTGAAGTAATGATAACGATATTTACTACGTTAAGCGTTTTCTGGATAAAAAATGTTTTAGTGAGCGTTTTTTCTGTTATATTCATAAGCTTATGGTTAATTTTATTAGTATTAAAAAAATAATTGAAGATAAGAAAATGAATGAAAATCTTAAAATCCCTGAAAAAGAGAGACATAAATTTACACAGCCATTAGGAAAGTTAATTGTAGGATCTAGATCAGAAACTATTCCTAAAGTGGAGAATTTAATAAAAGATTTCCTAAATTCTGGCTTTAAAATTGATGTATATCTTGTTGGGGATATTGTTACTAATGATTTTCTCATAAATCACTTTTTAAGAGGGTTAATTAAGCTATGTATTGTTGATGAAAAAACTCAGAGAAATCAAATTAATATACAAAATGAAGAATATTTTGATGAAATAATTAAATTTAAAAATCCAAAAGGCACAGTACGTAAAGAAAGTTTTAATTTGTTAAAGCAAATGATAATATCAAATAAAAGAATTTTATTAAAAATAATCGAAGGAGAAGAAGATTTATTGGTACTTCCTCTTGTTATGGCCTTACCCCTAATTCAAAATGTAAAAACTTTAGTGTTTTATGGACAACCTCCCATAACAGATGCTAAAAATCCCATTCCAGAAGGAATTGTTATGGTTGATGTAAATAGGAGAACTCAAAAAACAGTAAAAAGATTTTTATCGATTATGTTAAAGGAGTAGATTACTTTTTAACGTACTCTTAATGCATATTTTCCAGGAAAATGAATTTTCAGGTATTCTGCAAATTTTGATTCTTGAGGTTTTATTATTATAACTTCTCCTGTAAAATCATCACTTAGACTATGAGTTTTACATTTAGGGCAAATTTGTTCATTTTTTGTTATTAAATGACAGTTTTTACATGCTCGGTCTTTTGAAATTTGTTATTCACCTCATTTTTTTTATTTTTTATTCTCTTTTTTATTAGTTTTTTCTTCTCCTTTTTCCGTATACTCCTCCTCAATATCTTGTTCGATCCACTCTTCTTTACCTAAAAATTTTTGCCTCATAGTTAAACCCAATTTTCCACTCCTTCCAGTGCCTAATGATACTGCTATGATTTTAGCACGCACAATATCATTAACTTCAAGAATTTTTCCAGTTTCTTTACCTATAAATCGATTACCTACTTGTTCATATGAAATGTAATCATCGCATATCTGTGAAACATGAACCAATCCATCAAGCGGTCCTAATCTTATAAAAGACCCAAAATCAACAATTTCTACTACTTCTCCTTCCACTACTTCAGATATTACTGGTTTAAAAGAAAGTATTGTAAACTCGACCTCATGAAATGTGTTTGCATTCCCAGGAATTATTATTCCAGGGCCCACATCAAGAACATCGACAATGGCAATAATAAATCCATAATCTCTAGTAATAATCCCCTCGTAATCCTCAGATAAGATTATCCGGGCAGAAACATCCTTTGGTTGGTCAAATAAAAACGGTGGAATCTCAATTTTCCCTTGAATTTGAAAAAGTTTGAAAATGAATATACACCAGTCAAATAGATGAAGTATAATTGAAAAATTAAATGTAGCATAAAATTAATAATTTTTGGTTTTCCTACAATTAGAGAATCAAATTTGATATTTTAGCAAATCAAATATTTTTGAAAAATTTCTATTTATAGTTTTTCTGAAAAATTTATTAATAGGATAAAATCCTAAATATTAAATGAATCCTCTCTAAGTTATTCAGTTTTAAATTTTGTCCAAAAGTTTAAACAAGGACTGTGGAAATTTTGAGACATATTTATAAATTTTATTGGATATTTCAGATATTTGCTTTTCTTCTTCCTTTGATAGGATTTCCCTTTCCAGTTGCTATTTTTAAAATACCAGATAATGGTTCCTACATAATAAACGGGTCTATAACATTATGGGGTACACAATCTGGTATCTTTCCAGACTCTTTTATGATTAATTCTTTGATTTTCATCGTCTCAATTATTTGTTCATTGGTTATAATAATCAGTTCCTTTACTCTTCCTAGCATCTCTGCTCGTTCTATAAGAAAAAAAGAAAAATTAGAAAAAAGGATTTTAATTATTTGGATATTTATTGCATCCTTATTCGTGGGTATATTATTATTCTGGACTATAATGATAAATAACAATATTGGAGTAACTATGCCTCCCGTACTTCATGATACCAATTTTTGGGAATTCTTCACCCCAGGATTTGGGTTTTTTACCTTACTTACTAGTGCTGGCTGTATATATACAGGGGCATTTCTGTATTGGAAACGCCGTAGAGAAGAATCCCTGAAAAGAGTTTCAATTCCTATATTAGAAGGAGAGGAAAAATTTGAAATCAAAGAAGATTTAGAGAAAAATGCTTTTTGGATTACGTTTATTTTCATGATAATATTAACCTTTTGGATATTAATAACTATAGCCATATTTTCACATTTCATACCTAACATCCCCCCATTGGTTTATGTCCTAGTTTTAATATTTTGGGGTGGTTTTTTCTATGTTTTACGTATAGCAGTAAAATACACGCGGGGTGCCACAGAGATAAGAACACTTACAATTACAGAACACGAAATCCGGTTTCAATTCCCTAATAAGCCTATTTTTCAAATCAATTGGGAAACATTTGATAAGATTTATATTAATGAAAGGACAGAAAATCTCCCGCTTGTTCGGCGTTATGGTAAAGGTTTTAAAATTAATTATTATATTCTTTTATTTGAAGGAAATTCTGGTCTCTTGAGGAATTTTGAAATTTCTGCAATAGAATTAAATTATAATAAATTAATTTCCTTTATTTACAAATTAAATGAATTTGCTTTAAAGAAAAATAAACAAGTGCTTATTAATTCTGCAACCATCAAAATAAGACTAAAAAGATCTGTTTCAGATTCGTAAAACATTAATCACTTAGATTAATTAAGCTATTTTTTCACATATCCACCTGCAGTCTAACAAAATTAACCCAAGTCGTACATCTTTATCTGCCGATACTGTTAAGCAGGATATATACAAATAACAATATTTCCAATTCCATAAAAATACAGGCTTATGAAATAGAAAATAATTGAGATTATATACAGAATAGTTAGAAATTTACTCTTCTCCTTTATAATTGAATAGATAATCAATAAAACCAAATTAACACTATAAATATTAAATTGGATAATAGATATAAAAACAACAAAAGTATCGTAATCCATATTAATGACATAAAGCCTTTCACTACAAGGATTGAAATATTCTGAGAGTTTAAATAGACTCCACTTTAAATTCAGCATAGAAATGCTGAAACTCAAGCCAATTCCGACTGCAAATAAATACAATATGATTTTGGTGTATCTCACTTTAATTCTTAAATTAAGAATTCTTATGATGCATATTAAATATTACAGTGTTAGTTTTTAATAGTCGAAATTAATATATCATATCAATTGGGCTATTTTTTCACATGTCCTTCTGCAGTCAAGTAAAATTAACCCAAGTCGTACGTCTTTATCAGCGGAGACTGTTAACACAGCATTGGGACCAGCTTGTAGAATTAGGAGGTATCCATCGCTCCCTTTAATATATAACTGGTCAAAATCACCTTTATTCATTTCTATTATAGCTCTTTCAGATAAGGAGAGTAAAGCGGCGGTCATTGCGGCAATCCTCGTTTCATCTACATCACGCGGAAGAGCTGAAGCAATTGGGAGCCCCTCAGCAGAAACTATTGCTGCAGCTTTCACTTCTGGAATAGCCGCAAGGAGCTTTTTTAAAAGGTCATCAAGTGTTTCGGGGGTACTAGCATCCATTTGGCTCAATTTCTCCTTCACTTTTAGATTATATTAAAAGAAGTTGATATTTTATTAGATAATAATTATCTTAAACCATATTTATATTTAAAGTAGATTGTG
>JBHLPZ010000144.1:0-8259 GCA_048885325.1 Candidatus Odinarchaeota archaeon | reverse complement strand
AATTTAAGGTCCCTTTAGTTGGTATTTCTACACCTAGAAATGTCGGAGAAATTACCAATACACAAATTACATTTATAGCCAAACAGATGGAGGTACTTATCGAAACCTTAGAAAGGATTTCAACCATTAAATTTGATATGGAGGAGCTTAAAAAAATAGTCTCTCTTTCACGTGAGTGTTCTGATCTTTGGAAAAAGGTCCTGGAAACTGCGGCCACTATCCCTTCACCCCTTACTTTTTTTGATGGAACCATTCAGATGGGACCAGCAGTCGTTTTGAGAGGAACCCAACAAGCTGTAGATTATTATAAGATATTATTAGCAGAACTACAAGACAGAGTAGAAAATCATATAGGAGCTATAGATGATGAGCGTTTTAGGCTTTATTGGGAAGGAATGCCAATTTGGGGTAGGTTAAGACACTATTCAGAGTTGTTTGCAGGTCTTAAAGTATGTGTAGTCGCTTCAACCTACTGTAATAGTTGGATATTTTCTGCTTTTGATGAGAAAGATCCATTTAAAAGTATGGCAAAAGCATATAGTGAAATCTTTATATCGCGTTCGGATGAATATAAGGAGATATATCTTAAAAAAATGATAAACTACTTTAAAATCGATGGTATTCTCTTTCATGATGCAAAAACATGTCCACATAATACCAATAGTCGCTATGGAATGCCACAAAGACTTGAAGGTGAGATTGAAATTCCTACATTGATCTTGAATGGAGATTTAAATGATTTAAGATGCCTTTCAGATGAACAATCAAGAACAAGTATAGAAGCTTTTATAGAACAGCTAGAAGATCGTTAGAGATCAGAAGTAAAGTAAAATATTTTTAAGTGATAATTTAATAGAATCATTTGAAAATAAGAGCGAAAAGAAAAATGGTAAATAAAATAAAAGCTATTGAAATAAAAAACTACATTGGAAAAGAATTCATTACAAAATGGTATCATGTTACTCAAGAGGCTATAAATAAATTTGCTGATCTTACAAAAGATCATCAATATATCCACATTAATCCTGAAAGAGCAGAACATTCAATGTACGGCAAAACAGTCGCTCACGGCTTTTTTGTTTTATCCATGTTGGGGTTCTTTACTTTACAAGATGGTGAAAAGGATCTAATGCAATTCTATATAACCGATGCAAAAGGAATAGTTAATTACGGATTCGATAAAATTAGATTTATATCTGCTGTTCCAGTAGGCTCTTTTATTCGTGATGTATCATATATCTCTAAGGTTGAGCTGGTTGAAAAAGGTATGAAATTCACATCTCATCATACAATTGAAATTAAAGGACAAGAAAAACCTGCAGTTGTCGCGGATTGGATAAATCTGCTTATTTTATAAAATTTGCCTTACCCTCCCACTAAGGGAGGAGAAATAACTATTTGGTCTCCGTCTTTTAATTTTGTGTTTAATTCTTCTAAAAATAGATAATTCCTTCCATTTACTAGAATCACTATATGCGATTCTAAATTTCCTTGAGCATCAACAAAACTTTTCCTTAATTTCTTACCATACTTACTCATAAATTGATCGACTACATCACCTAGTTTATCAACATCTGAGTAGTTAATCTGTGTTAATCCAACATCAGTTGAAATTATCGTCATCAATTTTAATATGACATTTGCCATTAAATTTTTAAAAATTAATCAAAAAATTAAAAATTTTTTTTAAATCTTATCTAATCAATGCTCAAATTAATTGTTAATTTAACAAATAAATAAAATAGCTTGCTAAAAAATTTTCATATCAAGTGAAGTAGATGAAATCTAAGAATGAGTTTGTTAAACAATTAAAAGAGATTTTAAATGAAAGCCAAATATTAACAGATTTTGAAGATCTTTATGTATATTCTTTTGAAAAACCTTTTTTAGATCAGATTTATCCCAAACTTGATATTGTGGTTAAATCTTCATCTCTAGAAGAAGAGCAAGAAATCTTAGAATTGGCTAAAAGAAATAATATAGCAGTGATTAAAAGAGGGAAAGAATATCCCTCTCAATTTAATAAAGATATTATACTCCTATTAGACAATATAAAGATTCCCAATCTGGAAGCATGTAATGAGGAGATAGAAGATAAAGATAAAATAGTTAAAGAAATATTTGAAATGCACAGAAATTTGTATAGCACCCATAAGAATCTTGCTTTAGCAGTTCAAAATCTATTATTCGGAAAAACACTGAATAAGTGCCAACAATGTATCACGTGTTCTGGTTACTGTACTGTATCCCCATCTTATTACGGGATTGAAACATGGTCATCCAAGGGAAAGATGCTTATTGCCAGAGGAATAATGAAAGGAGAACTGACCTTTTCAAATAAAGCTATTGATACTTTATATGCCTGTACTAAATGTGGACTGTGTTTTGCTCAATGCTTTCAAGATCTGGAGTTTCATGAAGCAATACTTTACTTAAGGAGAAGAATCGCAGAAAACAAATTGGTTCCACAAGTTTATTATACAACTGCCAAAAATATCTCTGAACATGGGGATCCTAGCGGAACTTCCATTGATCGAAGGCTCTTAAGAGTAAAAAATATGTCTAATTTAGTTTTACCAGATATAGCAGAAAATCTCTGTTTTTTAGGTTGTACTACAGCAACCAGAACTCCCAAAACAGCTGGAGCGGTTATCAATATTCTAACTGAATTAAACCTTGATTTCACAATGCTAGGGAAAAATGAAGGATGTTGTGGTTACATTTTGATCTCAACGGGATTATGGGAACAAGCTAAAGAAGTTGCGAATGAATTAATTAGTAAGATTGAAGAAACAAGAGCAAAAACTATTATTACACCTTGTTCAGGTTGTTATTACACATTTACAAGGCTTTATCCTGAAATCCTTGATCTAAATATGCCCTGTGAAATTCTTCATACATCCCAATTTCTTGAAAAAATGATTAAAGAAAAAGCAATCAGACTTAAGCCATTAAATTTAAAAGTTTCTTATCATGATCCATGCTCACTGGGGAGACATAGTAAAGTTTATGACCCACCACGTAATGTGTTGAAAGCAATACCAAATCTAGAGATGATTGAAATGCCATTGAATAGAAAATTTGCACGATGTTGCGGAGGTGGAGCTGGATTTTGGACATTTAATAACAAAGCAAGTTTAGAAACAACACAAATAAGGCTAAAAGAAGACCTAATTTCAGCAAATGTTAATATTTTAACAACAGCTTGTCCACAATGTCAATTAAACTTTCGTTTTGCTTCTCGTATGAATTCTTTAACCAATAATTTAATAAAAATCTATGATATTACAGAAATGGTTGAAATGGCTATGAAAAGTAAGTAATTTAATTAAAATTGTAAATCGAGAATTATTTCTTTTTCTGTTATCTCTCACTTTTATTAATTTTTCAATCTTTTATTTTGCTAATCCTCGAATCTTAGGTTGATCCGGCCATGGCCAAGAGACTCTATATTTAATATTACAGTGAGGGCATGTCGCTTCTTTAACATTAGATTGAATTGGAAATCGTTTTAGACAATTTAAACATCTACACTTTAAATCTTCACTCATCTATAAGTCACATATTTTTTCTAAATGTTGAGTTTAATTAGTCATGAGTTTTAACGCTCTTTATATTATATTAGTTTTTCTTTGATTTATTTAAATCTAATGGAAACTTTAAATAAAAAGTTAATTTATTTAATTTTTGAAGTGAATACAACTTAAAATTTACCTTCTCGATTTATTTCAGTTGAATTAGTGGGCACAAATTCCCACTCCACTAAAAAGATTAAAGATTAGTGGCTTGGCGAGATTAGGAGGTAGAGGTGGTACATTATAGTTTGGAATAAAAAAATTGCTTATATTGATTTATCTAGTGGCGAAATAAGTAAAAAGGCGATTCCAAAATCGATCCGAGAGCAATTTTTGGGGGGTAGAGGTATAGATATGTATCTTCTATATAATCATCTATTACCTGAAATTGATCCTTTAAGCCCTGAAAATGTTTTATTGATAGGTGCGGGTTTACTTACTGGAATTCCCGCGTTAGGAAGTGGAAGATGCGATATCGCAGCAAAATCACCATTAACTGGTGCAGTTGGTGACTCTAATGTTGGAGGTTTCTTTGCACCTGAAATGAGAATGGCTGGTTTTGATCACTTAGTAATAAACGGAAAAGCTGAGAAACCTGTCTATATTTGGATACATGACGGAGAAATAGAAATACTAGACGCAAAACATCTTTGGGGAAAAGATACTTTTAAAACACAATCGTTAATACGTTCAGATCTAGGAGATGAAGAAATTAAATCCTTAGTAATAGGTAATGCTGGTGAAAATCTTGTTCGATTTGCTAATGTTAGAACTGGTATGA
Source organism: Candidatus Odinarchaeota archaeon (assembly GCA_048885325.1). GTDB lineage: Archaea > Asgardarchaeota > Lokiarchaeia > Sigyniarchaeales > SOKP01 > SOKP01. Next base: position 3,903 of record JBHLPZ010000144.1, on the reverse strand, counting down.
AAAATTCTGCTGGACGTACTGGTATGGGTTGCGTTATGGGTTCAAAAAACTTAAAGGCAATAGCTGCTCGCGGAACAATGGATATAGAGTTTGCTTATCCTGAACAATTGTTAGACTATTGTAAAGAAATGATTGATATGGTTATGAAAAATCGTTATTCAAGGGCAGCATCAAAATGGGGAACACTTGTAATATATAGCACTACTAATACCACAGGATTGATTCGAACAAGAAATTTTCAACTAAACCAACTAGATCAGGGTTGGGATATTGAACCTGAAGAAATGGATAAATATACAATTGGGATGTCCGGTTGTTTTGGATGTCCTGTTAGCTGCCGTCACCGTTACTTATTAAAAGAGGGTCAATTTGCGCCTATTTTTGCTGAAGGTCCAGAATATACTTCGCTAGGTGCATTTGGCACCATGGTAGATTGTAAAAAAATGGATACAATTCTTGTAGCAAACCATCTAGTTAACAAATATGGTTTAGATACATTAGAAACTGGAGGACTCATTGCTTGGGCAATGGAACTCTATGAAAAGGGAATTATTACTGAAAAATTGACAGATGGGTTAAAACTCGAATGGGGTAATGAAAAAGTTCTTTTCGAACTTATCCGAAAAATAACTCAAAGAGAAGGATTTGGAAGTATACTTGCTGATGGATTTAAACCTGCAATTACTAAATTTGGGAATGAGTCTGAATATTATGCGATCAAAGTTAAAGGCATGAGTAACTTGCATTCGGATGAGCGTCCTACTCCAAGCTTAGCCTTAGGTATTGTTACTTCAACAAGAGGAGCTGATCATTTAAGAGGACGACCTGCTATAGATTTATATGGATTACCAGAAGATTTTTTAGAAGAGATATATGGAGGTTCAATGTCCTCAGATTATCGATCTTATAAGGGAAAAAGCCGTATGGTTTGGTGGCAAGAACTTCTCTACGCAGTAACTGATTCACTTGGTACATGTAAGTTTCAAACAGTCTTTCTGGCCGTTCACGCTCCAAAATGGGATGAATTTTCAAAATTGATCCGTTTAGTGTCTGGGATGCAATATTCAAGATCTCAACTGATGGATATTGGTGAAAGAATCTATACTATTGAAAGAATGTTTAATATCAGGGAAGGTTTTTCAAGAAAAGATGATGCGCTACCAGAACGCTACTTTAAAGAAGCTACTCCCATAGGACTTCCAAGGGTGAAGGGAATAAAAGTTAATAAAGAAAAATTTGAAGAAATGCTAAATGAATATTATGCCCTACATGGATGGGATAATAATGGAGTTCCTACTGAAGAAACCCTTCAGAAACTTGGAATTGAAAATAAAAAAGCACCTATAATTTAAAATCGAGGTAAACAGAATGCAAAAAATTTTATTTGTTGATCCAGAAAAGTGTACAGGATGTAGACTCTGTGAGAATGTATGTTCTCTCTTTCATGAAAAAGTTAGTAATCCTTCTCGAGCTAGAATCCATATTGTAAAATGGGAAAATGCTGGAATTTATATTCCAATAGTTTGTCAACAATGTGATAATCCTATTTGCGAGACAGTTTGTCCTATGGGTGCTTTAAGTAGGGATGAAAAAACAGGGGCTTTATTAATTAATTATGAATTATGTGTAGGGTGTAAACTTTGTATAATGTTTTGTCCACTTGGAGGAATAGGAATAGATAGAAATAGGAAAATTTTAAAGTGCGACCTTTGTAGTGGTGATCCTCTATGTGTGAAGTTTTGTATCCCTAAAGCGCTCCAATTTATAGATGCAAATGCTATAAATTTAAGAAAAAGAAGAGTAGCCGCAGAAAAACTATCAGATTTAATGAAAAAATTGTTAGATATTTCAGTGTAATGATCTTTTATGAAAATTTAAAAAGGGTTAAATATGGAAAAATATAAATTTGGCATTATAGGTATAGGACCAACAGGCGGGATCATGGCAGCCTATCTTGCCCATGCAGGACATAAATTAATCCTTATAGATAAACTCAAAAGTCATATAGATGAAATAAAAAAGAATGGATTAACGATAACACACTTTAAACAATTAAATGTTAAATTTTCACCAGAGAATCTAGGCTATTCAATAGATCAACTTCAAAACAAAGAAGTAAATACTATATTTATTGCTGTTAAAGCCTCTTATCTTAAAGATATTTTACCACAAATTAAAAAGGTTGTAAATCCAGGTACCACATTAATTAGTTTGCAGAATGGTTTTGATACAGAAGAACTCATTGCTGAATTTTTTGGAATTGAGAATTCTATGCGCATAATAGTAAATTATGCTGGAAATATAATAGCTAATGGAATTATTCGAATGTCTTTCTTTAACCCTCCTAATTATTTGGGTGTTTTAACAGCCAAAGCTGAACAAGAAGCTAAGAAATTAGCGGAAATAATCACTAAAGCAGGTTTAGAAACTTTATTTACTTCAGATATTAAAAAATATGAATGGGTAAAATGCATACTTAATACAATAAGTCCCATTTGTGTCACTACTGGAACAACAATGAAACAAACAATGGAGTTCAAGGATACGAGAAAGCTTGCAAGAGAAATTTTACGTGAGGGGATTGAAGTAGCCAGAGCACGAGGTATTGACTTTAAACCCGGTTTTATAGACTCATGTATGAGTTATTTGGATAAAGCAGGGCATCATAGAGTTTCAATGGAAGCAGATATAAAGTCAGGAAATCCAACGGAAATAGAATTTCTTAATGGAAAAATAATAGAGTATGGAAAAATTGAAGGAATCCCTACACCATATAATGATATATTTGTATCTTTAATTAGAGGATGCGAACTTCCTCGAACTGATGAAAATGAGATTTCAGATTTTTAAGGTGAATTGATGCCAGATGATAGATATTTTCTCGGTATCGATGTTGGAACATCATATGTCAAATCAGTGGTAATTGATAATTGTGAGGATGTTGTAACCTCCTATGTTAAACGAACCGGCACCTCTATAGAAGAGTCAAGTAAAATTGCATTTGAAAAAGTAATTTCAGATGCTAGATTATCTAGGTCTGTAATAAAGCACATTACAGCGACAGGATATGGAAAAATTAAAGTTCCTTTCGCTAATACTTATAGAACTGAAATTAGTTGTCACGCAAAGGGTGCTTATCACTATTTTCCTAAAAAAATAACAGTTATAGATATAGGAGGACAGGATACTAAAATCATTAAACTTGATGATAAAGGAAAAATAATTAGGTTTAAAATGAATAGAAAATGTGCGGCAGGGACAGGAGCATTTATAGAGGAGATTGCATATCAACTTGATATCCCGCTTATAGAATTGAATAGTATAGCAGTAAAATCCACCTCTAATGTTCCTCTTGCAAGTTTCTGCACTGTTTTTGCAAAAACCGAAATCCTTACTCGTATAAAAAATGGGGAAAAGGTTGAAGATTTGATAAAGAGTGCATTTGACTCTGTAGTAAAGAGGGTTATTGAAATGGCAGAATTAGAGGACACACTAATCATTACTGGAGGTGTTATAGCCCATAATAGTATAATTGGGGAAATTCTAAAACGAGAAATAAAAGCAGATATTATTATTCCACCATATCCACAACATATTGGAGCTATAGGAGCAGCGTTATTTGCCAAAGAAAAACATGATTTAAAATGAATTTGATTTACGATTTCATTATGATTTGATCGAAAACTTTTATTCTAATAAAATTGAAATTACTCTTCCTCTTACTGAATTTAAATAATGACATTGTTATATGCTTTAAATCTTTTAATCTTCAATGTATTAAGATTTTGAAAACTACCTTTTCCAAAAAAGAGCTGTTAATATGTGTAATATTGGAAATCATTAAGTTTTTTAGATTCTGGCTAAATCATTTTAACTTTCCTATGATTCAAAAAGAGAAATTTT
>JBHLPZ010000143.1:0-8312 GCA_048885325.1 Candidatus Odinarchaeota archaeon | reverse complement strand
AAATAATCAATTTCAGAAATTATTCCCTTATCAAACTTTGAGTCCAATGTTTTTAGGGTTTCTTCAAGGCTATATTTTTCTTTTTCTAATTCGAGCATTTTCTTTGTTTTTATCTTCTCAAGTTTAGATATTCTCTTCTTTTGCATATAATTTTCTCGAGATAATGTATAATCCGGGTTAAATAAATCCGATAAATGATTTTTAGAATATTCTTGATATATTGGCATCCCACTTTGCTCACGTCTTCTATTATTTAGTTCCATATATAACTCATCGTTAAAATTATAATTATATTTATCAGTAGGATTTAAAATTGGTCGATTATTACGCTGTGTTTGTTCTAATTTTCGCATTAAAATGTTTTTTTCGTCTAGATCAGAAATATTTCGAATATATGGTTCATCAAACCTTGCAGCACGATAATTCTGTATTCTATTTGGATCATAAAAATTTTGGAGAAAAAAATCATTTTCATTATAATTAGGTGGAAGATATTGCCTCACTTCGGTTCCATAATATCTCATATCCCCAGGAGTTTGTATCTGAGGATTTCTTAAATTATGATGATAGATATTATTCTGATAAAGCGATTGATTTTGAAAATCAGGATTATAACTTTTATATACTCCAGGAGGTAAAATGGGGGGATTTTGATAAATAGCAAAATTTTGAGGAGGTTGATTTTGATTTTGAATTGAGTTAAATTGGACTTGTTTAGCAGGAGTATATGGATTTTGAATAAGAAAGTTATTATTTTTATGCTGGTTATTAATAGTATTGTTCTGGTGTATAGTATTATATTTACATTTTAAACTGAAAAAGGAATTTATTGCCTCTTCAATATAATTAATTATGTCTGAAAAATCTATATCTATTTCATAAAGGTTTTTAGCCGAATCTTCATCGTAAATAACACACTCATCAAAATTTCTGGCTAAGAGGATATAATCCATAACTTTTGTGAGTACTTTTGGAGGAAGTGTAAATTCATACCTCCCATATTCGAATTCTACATACAATTTTTTGAATAGCTTTCCCCTTAGATTTATTCTTGTTAAATCTTTTACAGGAGCTTTGAAGATGGTTTTTTGTTTTTTCTTAATTCTTCCATACATTTGTACAAAAGATAAGTCAAAATTGGTAATAAATAGAATACCTTTATTTTTTTTAAATTTGTCATGATTGTTTAAGCCATTAGAAAGTTTAGCATAAACTGCATAGACAGGTTTCTCTTTATCTGCTAGATTAAGATATTTCTTATATGAATCAAAAAGATTATTTATTTTATCAATAAAGTAGAGATTCTTTTGGATGGGTTCAACACTATTAGTTATAGTAATTATATTATTAGTTATAAATTCATTAATGGAGTGATAATTTGTATTTAAATTTTCAAAAATTCCTTCAATAATTTTTACATTCGAATTTGGCTGAGTATAAATATTAAAAAAATACTCTTTATTAAGAGAAAAATGATGAAAAAGAATGCTAATTTTTTCTAATAAATTTTCTTTAGCATAACCAAATAATTTAAATAAAGATAATAAATCAGATTCCATATTTGGATAGTGGTAACATCTAATTGGAGGGTCTCTTGCTTTTTCTATTTTTTGCCTTAAATTATACAAGTTATTAAGGGCATCTCTTAGTGGATCTATAAATGTCCGAGCATTTTTAATTAGATCCAAGAACTTTTTTTCTAGTTGTTCTTTTTTCTCATAAATATTGATAATTTGATGAGAATGACACTTAGGACAGGATTTTAATTGTTGATTTACTAGTTTTATATTCTCGGTTCTACAATCTTTACAGACTTTCTTCTTTCCTGAGTCTAAAATCTCAATATTTTTCGAGTTACAATCTTGGCAAACATAAAAAGCATACTTTTCTTCATGCAGACAATCAGAACAACAACTAGTGCCACAATCTTCGCAGTAATAAGCTAGCTTTATATTCCTTTGACAGAAACGACATAGTTGTATGTTTTGGTCTGACATCTTTATGATTTAATCTAACCTAATTCAAAAAAATTGATAACTTAATCGCTTTATCATAAATAGTAGATTAAAAATACTACTAAAATAGGTATGATATACTTATAATATTCAAATATTATCCATAAGAAATAAAAATAGAAAATAAGACAAATATCTTTAAATCGTTATATAGAGATGATTTATATTTATTTTATGATCTTTACTTTTGTCCCGAGAGCTTGACCGGGAACACCAGCTTTTTTAAAATGAGCTCTTACGGCTCCATTATTACCATGAGAACGCGTTATTTTACCCTTTAATTCTTTACCAGTTGAAGTGATCCAAACAACAGTTCTTCCAATTAAATAATTCGCTTCTTTTTTGGTTTTAATGATTGGAAAAATTATTATACAGTGTTTAGGGTGTACTGTATGGCGCCCTCTTTTGTAGTTAGAGATAGTGCCTTCCATTCCTAGAATTTCTAATTTATTTAAAGTCAAAAGAATAACCTAATATCTTAAAGTTAAGAAGGAGAATTTTTAAAAAAATAAAAAATTTACGTATCTATTGTCTCAGTTTATTTATTCATAAAAAAGAAATGTTTTTCTAAATCAAATTTTTAATATAATCTAGTGAAAGTAGCTTTTAGTAGAGTTAATATTACTCCGAAAGAGTTCATTGGAAAATCAATGGCAGGCTATACTCGGAAAGATCCTTGCCGTGGAAAGTTAGATGATATCTATGCTTATGGCGTATTAATTGAAACAAATTCATCAAATAAAACACATCTTTTATTAATTTCTATTGATACTCTTAAAATCCCACTTTCTATAGGGAATTATTTTAAAAATAAAATCGTAACTGCATTTCCATTATTAAAATTGCATAGCATTATCATCCACGCTACTCATACTCACTCTTCTTTAGATCTTACAGGAGAATTTTATTGGCCCGGAGGATACTTCAATGTTATTAAAGGAATTATGTTTGGAATGAATAGAAATGATAAATTTATCATTTGGCTTTCTAATAAAATAGTAAATATGATTGAAAATTTATTTAATAATCTAGAACCTTGTAAAATAGCATTAAAAAGTAAAAAATTTAATTCGAATATTGTTATCAATCGAAGACATCCAGAAAGAAAGGTTCAACCAAATTTAATAATTTTGGTGTTTAAAAGTCTACAAACAAATCAATTAAATGGAATAATTATTAACTATGCCTGTCATCCTACTACCCTTTCTTTTAAAAACAATAAATTGTCAGCAGATTATCCAGGTAGGATTATATACAGAATAAATGAATTATCTACTCGTAAAATATCTGCTATATATTTTAATGGCCCTTCTGGTGATTTAAATCCTATAACTACATGTGGAATTGATTTTGAAAAATTAACTCAAGATAAAAGTCTAATTTACGATCAACTAGGAGATTATAATGATACAATTAGGATTGGAAATTCCATAGCAGAAGAGGTATTGGAATTAGCAAAAAGTATTTCTAAATCTGACTTTTTTGATGAAATCAAATTTCAAGTCTTTAAACGCGAATTTTTAGTTCCTATGAAGGATTACAAATATTTCACAAAAATTTGGTTTGTTAATAAACTCTATTTTTCAATTAAAAAATATTTAATTTTAAAATTTGGTAAGGTGAATATACAAAATGCGAATTTCCCGATATTCTTGCTAAGACGTCGCAAATTAAAGTTATTTTGTGAATCTCTGGTCCAGTTCGTCAAGATAAAAGCTTTATCGGAGGAAAAAGTAATTGAATTTGGCATAATGACAATACCAGGTGAATTATTTGAAGATATTGGAAAGAATTTAATTAGAGAGTCACCTACAAAAAATAATACCCTTATTTTTCAAAATTCCCAGGATTGGATTGGATACTTATTTCCAATAAAAGAATATATTCATGAAGGAGGCTATGAACCAGTACCCAGCTTTAGTCCCTTATGTGGATATTATGTTGTAAAAGAAATGAAAAAGTTACTCACAACAATTAAATAATTCTAATTATTATTTTATAAGGTCTTTAACATTACTCCAAGTCTCTTGATTCAAAGCATTTACTTGGTTTATTACCTCCAAATGGTTTTTATTGCATTAAAATAGAATTTGATAATTAATCTTTATAATTAACTTTTAATAAGAATAAATTTTTAAGACTTTAGGAGTAATTGAAAGAAAGATCTCACTTTGATTAATCAGAGAAAGAAGTTATGGATTTTCTCATTTGAATATGCTGGTATTGCCAAAGTTGGAGGATTAGGAGAAGTACCCGCAAATCAAGCAAAATATTTAAGCAATTTTTATGATATCACTGTATTTTTGCCTTCACATGGACAATTGGAGCGGTTGAAGCAAAGTTTAGAATATGAAAAGTTACCTTTTGCTTGTGTTGGACTGACAAATCCCTCAGATTTTGGAGTGTTGGAGCCAGAAACAAGTTATTCCATATCATTTTTCAAATTTAAGATGGATGGTGTGAATATAATACTTCTTTCAGGCGGAAATACATTTACAACTAAATTCTTAGATGATAAATCAGTATACAATCCTGATACAATAAAGGGGAAAATTCATCTTTTTAGTCTTGGAATTAAGTGTTTTGTTGAATATCTTATTGATTCAAAGAGGGAAGATTTACCCAATATAATTCATTTGCATGATTATCATGTAATTTTTCCCTTTATAAGTATGAAACAACTATTCGCTAAAAATGGGTTAACTATTGCTTCAATTATTACTATTCATTTATTAACATGGCCTCGATTTGAGTTTGAATTTTATAGAGCATGTGGTATTGATAATACACCTATAAAAGTCCGATTACCAAATGAATTTAAACAGTTAACGTTTAGGGAAATATTTGGCTTGAATAACGATATAGAAAGAATACCTACTGTAGAGAAGATTGGTGCTATAATTTGCGATCTGGTTACAACTGTAAGTGAATCTTATTTAATATCAGACATAATTCCCAATTGCGGTAAAGATTTAATTGAATTTAAATCTGATTTTGTATGGGATGGATGTGATTGGAATTATGAAGAAATATATTCTAAAACCTTACAAATACTAGGACCAGAGATTTATGAGATAGTAAAAATTCCCTCTGATTCGCAAATTGAAAGAAATGATTTTAAAAAATACTTGCTTGAATATAAAATTGAAAATTTAACTCAAAGCCCCTTAATTAATTCTCAAAAAGTATTAGAAACTATAAATGAAATATCAGATGGCAAAATTTTCATTACAGATGGGAATATTAAGGCATTTTCGGAAACTGGCCCTTTAGCTATTACTACTGGTAGGATATCCCCTCAAAAAGGATTTGAAACTATTTTTGAGGCAATACCAAAAGTAGTCGAAGTAATTCCAAATGTAAAATTTTTATTTTTAATAATACCAACCGATTACAGTCTTAATGAAGTTAAAGTTTATGCTAAATACGTAAAGAATTACCCAAATAATGTTAGGATAATTTTTGGAGTAGCTACTGATATTTTTTATCTTGCACACATAGCAGCAGATGTCTACTGTGCTTTATCCCTTTGGGAACCTTTTGGAATAATGGCTTTAGAGAGTATGGCCTCTAAAATCCCAATAATTGCCACTAAAGTTGGAGGATTACAAGAAACGATTGTTGATATGAGAAATTATCCAGAAATAGGTACAGGTATTTTAATAGAAAAAAATAATTCCTCGCAATTTGCTAACGCATTAATTTCTCTTCTTAAAGCTGCCGAAGTTAATGAAAAAGTCAAAGATTCTGAAATTCATACAATTTATGATACTGAAATTTTAAAGATTGTTAATCAAATTCCTGATGAGATCATAAAATCTAGAGTATTATTAGATGCAAATTATTATTATACGATTAAAGAAAATTGCTTTAAAAGAGTGAAAAATCATTTTACTTGGAAGATTGTTTCTAAAAAGTTATTAGACCTGTATTCTGAAATTCAAAAGCTATATTTTATCTCTTAAAGGGCGAAAAATTTTGATTTTATCAAAGAGAACGGTCATTTCTATTCTAATTTCTACTTTTTTTTTCAATACTATTGGAATGGCAATATTTACTTATATTCCCCCCTATTTACGAGCATTAGGAAATAAGGAATTTATTATTCCATTAGTATCTTCAATATTTCCGCTAACAGCTACTATTTTTCCCTCTCTATTAGGCAAAAGGTCTGATTTGATACAAAATCGATCAGTATTTTTTATCATAGGAACTATTGGCACTTCTTTAACACTACTACTATTATTAATTACCAAAGAACTAATTTGGATAATTATTTTGCTATTTTTGTATGGATTCTTTAACGCTTGTTTTGGATTAATATTTATACTATATCAAGAATTAGTAGAAAATAATCCCAAATTTATTAGCTATTATAATGCGATGATTGTATTAGGATGGTTCGCGGGCTCTTTATTTGGGGGTATATACATAAATTTTTACGGAATTATGAACATATTATTCTTTCTATTGCTTGCCTCGGTTATCAATATTATTCTATTGCTTTTTATTAAGGAAGATAGAAAGATGATATTTGAACATTATAATTTAAGAAGTAATCAAGAAGAGAATAATGATATTGAACAAAATAGAAGTAAATTTATATCAAAATCTATTTATTATGCATTATTCTTCAGAAATTTTGGAGTTAGACCAGTTATGGCAATATTAGCAATATTAATGGAGGATCTTTTGATCAATGCTACTCAAATTGGATTCCTAATAGGTTTCAATCCATTACTTCAATTTTTTCTAATGATCTTGATTGGTAAGCTTATCAATGATAAAAATCAAAAGAATATAATGATAATCGGATATCTTTTAAGCGCTATCACTTTATTTGGCTATATTGTTTCAATTGATTTTAATGGATTTCTATTTTACCAGATTTTAGCTTCTTTTTCGTATGCTATGTTTTGGAATGCTACACAGATATATATTGCCCAAAGAACAACTCCAAAAAATAAAGGGAAATATGTTGGATATGCAAATTCAAGTTTCTTTTTAGGAAGTTTTATAGGGGGCATTTTGTTTAGTTTTTTATCATATAATCAAAATAATAATTCTGATTATTATTTTGCAATGTGGTTCATGGTAATTTTTCCAGCCATATCCGCGTTAATTATTTTTCTTAAATTTAAGAATAAAGAAAATTTAGAATTATAGATTCCAAAATACCTCTAAATTTTTAGTTATTTCACCTTCGATGTCAGGGATAATTTTAAGTTCAGTTCTAATCCAGTCAGAGATCCACTTATATTTATCTCTGAATCGAGTATCCATAAAAATAATTGCACCCTTATCTTTAATTTTTCTAATTGGTCGTCCAGAAGCTTGATTTGCTCTTTGGATTGCTGGATATAGATAAGCAAAATTCCAACCCTGTTTATTAAATACTTGATCATAGTATTTTATCTTTGCATTAACTCTTGGAGTAGGCAAATGATAAGGAAATCCAGCGATTACTACCGAATTCATAAAATTTCCAGGATAATCTTCCCCTTCCGAGTTTCTTCCTCCACAAACTCCTAGTAAAACTGCTCCATTACTATTTTCTGCCATCAATTTAAAATTATTCACTAATGTTGTGTTTTCTGAAGCAGTTAAACCAGATTCTTCGATAAATAACCTTTTATTATTCTTTCTAACGACTGATTCAATATTATTGGAAATTAATCCTTCTAAAACCTTATATGAAGCGCAAAATATTCCTGTATTTGCAGGAGTGCAATATAGAATTTCATCTATTTTTGTAATTATCTTTCTATACATCTGTGATGTTCTGTTTTTTCTACGGGTATCAACACCATCGATTATTAGAGCATTAATATTATCTTTTCTAAAAGGTGAGTTAGCAATAATAGCCTTGTATGTTTTCCCACTTTCTTTAAACCCTATTAAATTATTATAAACATAGGGATTAACAGTCCCTGAAAGGTTCAGGCAAGTAAAACAATCTTTTAAAAGGGGTATAGTTATATCTCGAGGATCTAAGGCAACAATCTCTATTGAAGCTGATTTACGTCCTTTAATTTGTTTTAAAGAATAACAGTAAAAATAATTCGGTAATAAATAAGTATTAAACCACTTAAGCCAAAATTCTGCCAATGCTCCGATATTATTCCTTGAAAATTCACCGTTAGCAATTCTTTCCTCATGTAAGGAGGTTCCATAGTCAAGTAAATCATTAATAAGGTTTTCTAGTTGTTTTAAACTTGATAATCCAAGGCTCTTATTAATATCTTTTAGAAATAATTCGGGATCAATTTCTTTTTCATCAACATCGAGAGTTTTCGA
>JBHLPZ010000142.1:0-8367 GCA_048885325.1 Candidatus Odinarchaeota archaeon | reverse complement strand
ATATTGAATATTTTAAGCCAATATAATAAAGAATTAATTTCTATTTTTTTTATCTAATTTAATTGAAATAAAAATAAAACAAAATTCTGGAATTGAGAAAAATGAGTGAAGATGTTATCTTAATTGAGGAAAGTGAAGATAAAACCGTATTAACAATTAAAATGAATCGCCTTGATAAAAGAAATGCATTGAATTTTGATTTAATGGTAGGACTTTTAAAAGCTATCGACCAAGTAGAACGCACTGATGCTAGAGCGGTTATTATTACTGGAGGAGATGAATTTTTTAGTTCAGGCATAGACTTGAATTTTTTAACTGGTCAAGAAAGAGATCCTGAAGGTATTATTCCTGATTTACGAGTTCCTCGAAATTTTAGATATTTTGCAAATACTTGGATCCATCCAATTTATACGAAAATTGAAAAAATGGAAAAACCGGTAATAGCTAAAATAAATGGGTACTGTTTTGGTATGGGTTTTGAACTCGCTTTAGCATGTGACTTTCGATTCTGTACTGAATCAGCTGAGTTCCATATGTTAGAGACGAAGTTAGGAGTTAATCCTGATGTAGGAGGCGTTATTCGTTTAACACGACTTGTTGGTATTCAAAATACCAAAGATATCGTTTTAACTGGACGAAAATTTGATGGAAATGAAGCTTATAGATTGGGAGTTGTAAATCGCGTTGTAAAAACCCATGAAGAGTTAGATTTAATAATTAAAATGTATACTGACGAGCTTATAGATAGTTCACCTTTAGCAGTAGGGCTAACTAAAAAATTAATTGATGATTGTTATGGCAAAAATATTGAATTCGGATTAGAACTTGAAACTTTAGTAAGTTCACAATTACTACAAACTAAAGATGCCATATCTGGTGGACTTGCACGCTTACAAAAAACCAAAGCGAAGTGGCGTTGGAAATAATTTAATGTTTTTTTTAATTTTTTTCTTTCTTAACATCTGTTTTTAAAAAAAAATTATAAATTAAAAGTCAATATCTTTTCCTTCGTAAGCATATCTATAAATATTTTCGAAATCTGCTTTAGAAGGTAACCTTGGGCTCATTGAGCCACTAGCATCTTGAAAGCATAAATTGACTAAAGTATTCAGGTTTTTTTCTAAGTCTTCATTTGAAATTCCTAAGTCTTGAATTTTTTCTGGAAATCCTACTTCTCTATACAATTCTCTTAACTTTTCGATAACTAAATTAGCAGCTTTTTTATTATCATCTTCCCATTTAGCCCATCCAAGTTGTTTTGCTAGTTTTGCATAAATTTCAACTGAGAAATCATCTTTATCAGGATTATTCAAACAATATTGTGTTGCATATTTTAGCATGATTCCAACACATTTTCCATGAGGGACGGTAAAAACAGCTCCAAGACAATGGCCTGTGGTATGGCCAATGTGCAAATTTGCATTGCCAAATGCTAGTCCTGCCATTGTGGCTGCCTGATGTAAATAATCTCTGGCTTCCTTATTTTTTCCATCTTTATAAGCAATAGGTAAATATTTGAGGCTTAATTCAATTGCTTTAGTAGCTAGAGCATTGCTAAATTCATTTTTTCCATTTGCTATCAAACTTTCTATAGCGTGTGCTACTATATCCATACCTGTATCCAATGTTAAATTAGGAGGCATTCCTATAGGGAAAATAGGATCTAATATAGCATACGAGGGGACTAATCCTCTATGGGCTTGTATTAGTTTTTGCCATACTCCATCATTATTCCTTGAAATAACAGCATCATAAGTAACATCAGCTCCAGTTCCAGATGTAGTAGGGATAGCAATAAATTTAGCCTTTTTACCCAAATCGTAGAGATCCCTGTTAAAGATATGAAGATCGTCTATTCCATATTGAGGATATTCATACATTGCCCAAATAACCTTAGCTGTGTCAATAACAGACCCACCTCCTAAAGCAATAATTAGATCGGGGGCATAAGAGTTACATAAATGCTTAACTTTTAATACAAGTTCTTCTCTTGGGTCTGGTTGTACTTCATTGAAAATGTCATAAATTTTTCCTAATTTTTCTAATTTATCTGTTAAAACCTTTAAATAGCCTAATTCTTTAATAATTCTATCTGTAATAATGTAACATTTTTTTCCCGTGATGTTTTCTAAAAAATCTAATGCATCCTCTCCATAAATTATATCCGGACTAAAAAAGTACCACAATTCTATAAATCACTTCCATTTATTTAAGAAATAATAAACTCTAAGATTTTAGGATTACAAAAATTCTGTTGGTACATTTTGTAAGCTATTTACAATTTCTTGAGCAGCTCTCGTAGCTCTCATCAACTTTGCCATATTTCCTACGAGTCTTAACTTGCCAGACATTACTCCTTGGATAGTATCTAATTCCTTTTTAGCAATCTTTACCCAATTGTCATAAGGTCCAGAAAGTGTAAATTCAACTTCAACTTCTTCACCCTCTTCTAATAATTTCACACCAGTACATTCACCATGATGAAGTCCAAGGAAAAATCGTACTTCATGGTCTAATGGACCGCTAGGTTGAATTACACAAAGCATATCTCCTGTCCACCAAGATGCTGCTTCATGATAGGCAGGATTATCATTAATTGCTTTTCCAAAAGCTTCTAACCATTCTTTTGTTAAAATTTTCATAACATTCCCCTTTAGAAATAATTTTTTGTATTTTTTGATATTTTAAATATTTAATATTTTTTAGTATTTATTAAAAAAAGTTTAGGTTAGAGTTAAATCAAGCTGGATATCTGTTAAAGGATATGATATACAAGGATGAATAAAACCAAAATCCTTATCAACCTCGCGAATTGAAACTTCGGGAGGTACAAAGATTCTTCCAGAAACCTTTTTGGTTCTGCACAATGCACATTCACCTGAACGACATCCATTATCTATATATAAAGCTAATTCTTTTGTACGTTCTAAGCTATTAAGAAGCGGTTCATTACAAAATGCTTCAAATTCAATTTTTTCTGTTTTAGTAAATTTTCTGAATTCAATTGATATTTTTACTTTCTTCGAACTATCAATTTCTGCTGGCCATCCCATTACTTGAGTGATATCATCTGGAACACCAAATGCTTCGTAATATATTCTATGCTTAGGAACTCCTAATTTTTTCATTTCTTCCTTTATAAATTGATACATAGGGCGATTTCCAACAATATAGAAATACTTATCTTTTATTGAACCGATTTCATTTAAAATCTTATCTCTTGTAATAAAGCCACATTCTCCTTTCCAATCAGGTTCTGGTTCTGATAGAATGTAGTTAATTTTTACATTTGATCTTCTTTTTTGTATATCTTCTAGTTCATCTCTAAATAGAATATCTTTTTCAGTTAGACATCCGTATATTAGTGAGACATTTAAAGTTATTACTCTCTCAGAAATATCTCGTAACATAGATATAAATGGCGTTATACCACAACCACCAGCAATAAAAACTAATTCTTTTCCATGAAATAATGAATTATAATATAGATTGCCTAATGGCTCAGTAACCTCAAAAATATCTCCAACTTTAGCATTTTCGAATACAAATGGACTAACAAATCCATCTTCTTTTTTTCTTATACCTAATTCATAGTAGGCAAGTTGATTAGGTGACGATACTATTGAATAAGGGCGTGAGGTTCGTACTCCATTGATTTCTACTATGAGCCCTATATATTGTCCTGCGCGGAATGGTGCTAGGGGTTTACTTTTTTTAGCAGAAATAAACCTAAATAATTTTGTATCATGTGAGAGTACTTTAATATCGGTTATTTTTAATAACTGTTTTCCAGGATGTATCCTATCGCATAAATTTTCCAAGCCATCATAATACCATGGTATTACTTGAGTTTCTTCTCTCTGCTTTTTTAATTTTTCAGCTTTTTGATATTTTTTTATATCTTCCATCATAATTACCACCTACCTTCGATTTTATCTTTTAAATACATCCCCGAAGCAATTCTACCGCTAAGCATTGTTGTAGCAAAGCCTCCACCAAAGTTTGTCCAAGCACCCACTTGGTAAAGTCCTGGAATCGCACCTCTGCTCTTTAATCTAAATAGCGGTCCGTTTATTACATCTTGAGTTGTTCCGTAAATGGCGCCTTCAATATTTTTAGAATAACGGTAATATGTTAATGGGGTTGCCGCGACAGCCACTTCAATATTCTTTCGAATTTCCGGGCATATTGTGCCTTCTAGTAAGGATACCATACTATTAGCAATTTTATCCTTGATATGAAAATATTGATCAGGAGGAACGCTTTGCCAGAGTTTCCCCATCTGTAGAGTAGTCAATACTAGTTCAGTAGTTCCAGGTGGAGATATATCCTCATAAATATGATTATAACATGCTACTACAATATAACTTGGCGCTTCTAATTTATGGAAAGTTTCAAAAGCTTTATTCATATCATAGCTTTTATTGATAAAAGTTTCGTGGGCAGTCAAACCTAAGTCTTTATAAGAAGCATTTAAACCAAGGTAGACTGAGAATGCTGAAGGACCAATCTCAGGAGCGTATATTTTTTTCTTGTATTCATCACCAACAACTTCAGGAGGTAACATTTTCATAGCAGTACAAATTGGATTAACATTTGAAACTATTGCATTACAATTATATATATCTCCATTGATTAATTCTACTCCACATACCTTATTATTTTTAACTAGTATTCTATTAACTAAAGCATTATACCTAATTTCTCCACCTAATTTTTCAAAAGCCTCCACCATTGCACTTACTAAAGAATGAGATCTTCCTAAAGGAAATACGGCTCCCCATTTTAGAAAAAATATTAACATAGCTACAAATACGTATGCATTTGTTCTATCTGGTGGTAATCCAATATAACCCCAGAGCTGTGATATTAAAGATATCAATTTCTTGTCTGTAAAAAATTTCTTATATAATTCAGATAAAGTTATACCTGAAACACGGGGAAGCCATGGATGCTCTTTAAGAACTTCCTGGGGTTTAAATTTACCACCTTTTGAAGCGATATATGTAATTCCTGCTAATACTGCTTCACACATTTCCATAAATTCTTCAATGCCCTTTTTTTCAGCAGGAAAAAGCTCTATTAATTTTTCAGTATATTCCTTATCATCCAATGGCATAGTAACATCAAATCCATCAAGATAAACACTACGATAAAGTTCAGGTACCTGTTTGAATTGTAACTTATCTGGAACAATGCCTAATCTTTCTAGAAATCTATATATGCTACCTTTATTATCTTCTGTTCCAACATCACTTAATTCGTGAAGGGCACCTTCAAATTCAAATCGGCCTCTTATAAAAGAAGTTGCAAATCCGCCTGGAACATTATGTTTTTCAAGTATTAATACTTTTTCTCCTCTTAATACTAATTGACAAGCAGCACCAAGCCCTCCAAGCCCAGCTCCAATTACTATAACTGGATATGTAGAAATTACTCTATTTTCATCATAAATACTATCTACCATAAAAATAATTCTGTAAGATAACATTTAAAATTATAGATTTCACCTGGAATTTTCCATTTCCTGAATTATTTTTTAAAAATATAAAAAAAATTTAATGCTATTATTAGCTATTTACCTATGAAAATTGGTTCTCTTTTTTCTTTAAGAGCTTGCATTGATTCCTTAAAATCTTTTGAAACAAAAGTTTTTCTTAAAGCTTTATTTTCTAGATCGAGAGTATTAGAAAAAATTTCTCTAAAGTAGTTGTGCATCGTCTTTTTCATTAGTTTTATGGAAAGGTACGGACCTTTGGGAGGTATTAACTTTAAAGCTTGTTCTCTTGCAAAAGGTATTAATTCATCAGGAGGTAATACTTTATTTACTAAACCAAGCTCATAAGCTTGCTTAGCTGTAATTTTATCTCCAAAATATACAATTTCTTTAGTTTTTTGAAAACCTAGATAAAAAGGAAGTATAAATGAGTTAGCAAATTCAGGAATAATTGCTCTTTTTATAAAATAGAAACCAAGCCAAGCATCTTCAGACATGTATATTAAATCTGCCACAGCCAAAGGCATCGTAATGCCACCACCGATTGCCATTCCGTTAATTGCAACAATAACTGGTTTATTGAAATCCCAAAATTTCATACATAATTTTTTTTGAGCAATATCCATAATATCAATTTCGGGATATTTTTTTATTCTTTCAAACATTTCTGGTTTGAAATAACCACCAGAAGTAAAAGCATTTCCTTTTGGATCACCAGTTATTATAAGAACTTTAGCATTCTTATCCTTTTCCATATCTTCTAAAACTCTATATATTTCTAAAAAAGTTACCGGGGAAACAGCATTTCGTATTTCTGGTTTGGATATTATAACTGTACAAATACCATTTTCTTCTTTTTCATATAAGATATCTTCAAAATCTTCGATTTTCATCTTGATTCTAAATCCTTTTGAAAATTAATTATATATATAATTTAAAATAACATTTAAATTAAAAAAAATAAGATTGTTATCAATTTATTACTACTTTTTTTCGTCTCTAAGTGCCTTTTTTAATACTTTTCCTACTAATGTTAATGGCAGTTCTTCACGAAATTCCCAAATTTTCGGAATTTCATACTTAGAAAGATTTTCTTCAGCATATTTCTTTATACTTTCTTTGACATCTTCGGATGTAACGACTCCTTCTTTCAGTTGGATAATTGCTTTAACAATTTCAGCACCAGGTCTATCTGGATTAGGTACTCCTATGATCGCGATTATTGCTATATCCGGATGTTTAGTCATTACTTCTTCTACATGGACACTATATACTTTAAATCCACTAACAATTAACATATCTTTTGTACGATCAACTATCTTAAGATAACCATCCTCATCAAAGACACCTACGTCACCCGTGTGAACATAACCATCTTTATCAAATGTAACAGCTGTAGCCTCAGGTTTATTATGATATTGTTTAACTACTTGAGGGCCTTTTATTAAAATTTCACCGGGTTGTCCAATTTCTTTTATATTTTCTCCAGATTCAGTGTCAATAAGTTTAATATCTGTATCTGGTAATGGTAATCCTACAGTTCCAATTTTTTTCTCACCATACATTGGATTGGCAGTTGCAAGAGGGGAAGTTTCAGTCATTCCATATACCTCAACAAACTTATTCTCAGAATGAAATTGTTTCTCAAAATCCCTTATTGCTTCAGGAGGAAAAGGAGCAGCTCCACTTACATAAAGTTCTATTCCATCTAATACTTCTGGTGGAATAGTTTTTGATTTTGGATTACTCTGAACCATTAAGAAGAGAGTGGGCACATTTCCAAAAGCAGTTGGTTTTTTATCTTTGATTTCTTCAATAATATGGTCCGTATCTCTTGGATTTGCTATTAATATTTGAGCACCGGCGATATAATTCAAGAATAGCCCTATAAAATATCCTGCAATGTGAAAGAAGGGAAAGGCAGAAAGGACTATTGTTTTTCCTTTTTCTCTATCAACCCAAACATCGAATTGTTTCATATTAGCTATCATATTGAATTGCGTGACTTGAGTACCTTTTGGAAGCCCTGTCGTGCCACCAGTATATTGAATTAGTGCCAAGTCTTTTTTAGGATCTATATCTACTTTCTTTAAATCAATTTCAGTATCAACTGCTTTAAGAAATGGGACAACAGTTTTTCCTGGCCAAGGATCCATCTTTCCTTTGGGTATTTTTTTAATTAATTTTCCCATGAATACTTTGAAGCCACCAAATCCCATGAATTCTGAAATATTTGTTGGAATTATCACTTTCATATTAGGTAAGTCATCAAGAAATTTCGAAAAGACTTTTTCATAAAGAATATCCATGGTAACTAAAAATTTAGCACCTGAATCTTTCATTTGATAAGCGATTTCATCAGGACTTAATAAAGGCGAACATCCTGTTACTGTTCCACCAGCTATATAAGTTCCATAAGCAGCAAATAGATATTGAGGAGAGTTTGCGAGGCAAATAGCAACAACATCACCTTTTTCAAGACCATTTTTTTGCAAAAAAGTAGCAAATTTCTGAGAATATTCTAATACTTCTTTGAAAAGCATAGTACGATCCATGAAATATAACCCTACTTTATCTGAGTATTCAGTCATAGTTTGAGTTAATATAGTCCCTAGATCTTCTGTTGGATAAGAAAGGGTTGGTGTAACATGCTTATCATAAGATTTTAGCCATGTTTTTTCTCCACTCATTTAAATCCACTCATTTTGAATTTATATTTTGTTTTATTTTATAAATTACTTTGCTCTATTTATTTTTAAAAGTTCATTTTTTATTCATGAAAGTTTTTGAACATAAATAGTTTTTTAATTTTAATGGAATAGCAGCTAATCTACAATTATCAGGATTTTGTTGTTGAAAACTTTCAAGGA
>JBHLPZ010000141.1:0-8427 GCA_048885325.1 Candidatus Odinarchaeota archaeon | reverse complement strand
GAACCAACACCAATCCCACTGTTTATCACTTCTTTATCTGAACTCATACCGACATCAATGTACAATTCAATAAGATCCGGAATTTTTTTTCTCTCACTTGTGGTTGTAAGATGCGGTGGTTTTGATCCAATTATTCCATGTAAGAGTTCTCCTGATTGCCCTTTTAAAATTACTGCCTGTCCTTGTAATATCCTTACATCCCAACCACCAACCATTACAAATCTTAAAAACCCAGATTTCTCAATGTAAGAAACCATGAATCCAATTTCATCTATATGAGCGTCGAATAGGATTCTTTTTTGACCTTCACTTCCTTTTTTAATAGCGAGTACATTCCCAAGGGGATCCTTCCATACTTTATCAGCTAAATTTTTACCCTCAACTTGATTCAAGATGAAATTACTTACCTCATCTTCAAATCCAGAAACACCAAATAGAGAGGAAAGTTGTTTTTGAAGATTCTTAATACTTCCTAGGTCCAATTTAAAACCTCTTAAATTTAAAAGCCTTTTAAAATACTTTTATTTGATAATTAATTGTTTGACCAATCGAAAATAAAAGTAACCAAAATTATGAATCCTTTAAAGAATAGAAAAAATAAGAATAGAATAAAAAAGTCCTGATGTTTTTAAGAGAGAAAAAAAAATTATTTACTTCTTTTTTTAAGTTCAGTAATTGCTTTTTCAGCAAGGATTATAGCATCAGTATATTTTGATTTATATTTTTGTACTTCTGCTTCCAATTCTATAGTTTTAGTTTGTAAATCTATTATTGCTTCACTGCTTTCTTCACCTAGTTGAGGAAAAGATTCTGGGTTTTCGATAGTTTCTTTAAGGTAATTATATTTTTCTTGCCATACTTTTAACTCTGTTTGTAGTTCTTCTACTTTCTCATCTATATTTTCCGCTGTTAAAGGAACTCCTTCTGCTTCACCAGATTCTAGTTCGACAATTCTATCTTTAAGCATCTCGATTTCCTCTTCAAGTTCCTTTATTTTTACTTTCAAGGTGCCTATTTCATCTAAATACTCAGCAGACGTTTTTGGAGCAGTAATTTCTTCAAAAATGGCTTTTCCAGTTTCCAATTCATTCGCGCTTTTTTCTCCAAGAATTCTTTGCCTTCTCATTTGTAGCTCTTCTACAGTTTGTTTAGGTAGAAAATCTAATGGATTAAAACCAATTCCACCATGTTCGGTTCTTCGTTTTCTAATTTTTACATATAATGGGATACCTGTGACTGCCTCCCCACAAATTATTGCCTCTCCTTTATCTAAACCTGAAATATCTTTTTTATTATCACGACTTAAGTCTTCGGCACTTGAAATAGTAACATCAATATCGCGAACATCTGTAAGATTATGAACGACCCAACTACCCGCTTGAGCTCGTATAGTAGTGTCTAATAGTTGAGGTCTCTGTGTACCTATTACTAAATTGGCTCCGAATTTTCTTCCTTCTTGAGAAAAAAGTTTTACAGTTTCACATGTTTCAGTTTTTTTCTTACCAGCAAAAAGATGAGCCTCATCTAAGAATAAGTAAAATGGTGGAATTCTTCTTGAAGTACTTGCTTGATATAATTTTTTAAGTAATTTACCAGCAATCATTTCTTGAACGCTTAAATCCATTCCTCTCATATTTACGATTGTACATAGATTAGGAGCAACAATATCTCCAGCATCTAAAGAAAATAAATATTCGACATCAATATCACCACCCTTGTTAATTTTCAAATCTGCAAATTCTATAATTTTATCCACAAATTCACTTTGTCCGCTTTCACTTTTTTGATTACCATCTTTAGCCGCTACTTTTAGAGATCCATATTCTCCATGGCGATCTAATATAACAACAGGTATCCCTTTTTTCATAAATTCCTCACATAGTACACCCATCGTATAAGATTTCCCCGATCCACTTTTTCCTGTAATAAATATTCGTCCAAAATTTTTTACCAATAAATTGACATCGAAATTATAACCAAGGAGCTTACCAAGGGAGACTGATTCCTCAGGAGGGTTATAAATACCTAATAATTTCGTAATTTGCTGCTCTTTTGCCTTATATACTTCAGCGCCTACGTCAAATGGTCTTTTTGGTCTTTCTCCTAGGACGGATAAGATGGCTAACATTCCGGATTCATCACTCCACATATCTAAAATATTAAGTACATAATGAGCCTTATTTCCTTCTTTATCTTTTTCTCCATATATAGTAAGATATGTTTTTTTAAATACAGAAGGATCTTGAACTTGCATAGTAACTTCGTAAGCTGTTGTCTTTCCGATTAATCTACCTACAGGCATTTCTTGCTTTTGACCTTCTTTACTTTCATCTTGAGACATAAAAAATCACATAATATTCATTTTTATGGTATTATAAGAAAATTATGATTTATTAATACTTACTAACTAAATTTGTCAATTAAAAACAGTATAAAAATCTTCACTAAACCATTACTTAATTAATCATTCTTGCGATTTAAAATATAATCTAATTATCAATTAAAAAAAAATAGTAAATTTAGAAATAATAATTTCTTCTTTTTCCAGAAATATATTCCTTGTCCAATTAAATAAAGTACCATAAACCAAGAATATCCAGATAGAAAAATTTACAAATAAAAAATAAAAACATATTCCTTCTATTAAAAGCAATAAATCTTATTTATTTACTTTTTTTGATAAATAATACTTTTCTTTACCATTTTGATGGGTTTATAGGACTCTTTTGCTCTTCTTAAACCTTCTATTCCCAAATCTTGTTCCCTGTTTACAAAAATTGCATCTACATGGCAATTTTTTAAGAAGAAATTATTAATTGCTTGATATGACCCATGATATTCAATGTGTGCTTTCTCAATATGAATCACTAAAGTATTTTCATTCAACATTTCACCAAATGTATAGGCAGCACATTTATTTTCCACGCATAATAATCCCCCATTAAAACCAAGTTTTTCAAAGTTATTTAATGCTTCGTATATTGCATCTTGTTCAGCTTCTAAACTCTCATCTTCGGTACAAGCTCTTATTATACACCATTCTAATTGGAGCTCTTTACATTTTTCAACGAGATCTTCTGTTAATAATTGGAAGTCATAATCATAATTATCTAAAAACTTTTGTAACCATCTTCTATTTTGTCTATACTTGTTTCCTTCTAAATTAAGAATTTCTTCTTTGCTATAAACATAATCCCAATTATTACGGTCTTCAAGGCAATCTAAATTTAATTTAGAGAATTTCTTATTTTCTTTTAAGTTGATATATATACTTTCTGGAACTCTATGAACTTCTATATTTTCAAGATCTTCAAATAAATCAATAATGATCTTGTCTGGATAAGGACCTATCGGAGGAAAGAAGTAAATATAATCTTTAGAGTCCGCAATAATCGGTTGTTTTCTTTTTTTCAAGTAATCATAAGAAAATAAGATCAAATGTCCATTAAATTCCATGAATAAGAAATTATAGTAATTCCTCCACATGAAGAGATTAGTAAATGTAAATTCTGAATTTTCTGGAGGATATTTGCTGAAAAATTCAACAAATTGACTTTTATCTTTTAATTCAATAGGTTTTCCTAAGCTAAGATCCATGGTTTATTTATTATTTAAAGAACTTTAAAAGTATTATTTTTTTATTTCAATTATCTAATTAAGGAGTAAAAATAAAGGCCATATTTAAAAAATACTCATCAAATAATCTCTTATCCTTAAGTTCTATTTGTTGAACAGAGCTTAAATTCATGAATTGAATTTCATTAAAACTTCAAATTAAAAAATCTTTATAAGTTTCCTTTTCTATTTTTAATCAAAAATAAAATTATCTAAATGGAGTATGATTTGAGATCGAAAAGAAAAAGAAATATAGATTAATCATCGTTAGTATCTCATTGGTAGCATGTATTGCATTATTGCCAGTATTTAATAATTTTAGAGAAGTGCTAGGAGTAGGGCATTACAATACTAATATGGATTTTAATCATTCTTTTATTGAAGGAACAGGAGGTTTAAATATCGAATTTGATTTAACACTAACCGTTGATGATAGACATACAGCAAATCTATATTTTAATGTAATTTCAACTGGTTCAGTTGGGATTATTGGAATTACTTCAATCGAATATTATATTTATAGGGATACTATTTCCCAACAAATAATTGCTCGGAATTATGATTATGATCCTCCTATCACTTCACTTTATAAAAATCATGTTAATCTAAGATGTTATAAATATAATGAGATATATCTCTATGGAGAAGCATTTGTAAAATTCTTAGTTGGAGGAATAGAACAACAAGTATCAATTGAATTTGAATTAATGTTATTAATCACTGTTTCATCAGGAGATGTTTCTTACTTTTGGAATTTGGCAGAAGTTTGGCTTCAAGTAATAGATGGTATTGTAATCGCAGTTTTAGTTATCGTTTTAGCAAGATTAATAAGGCATCTTCGTTTTGATAAATGGTATACTGAAGAACATAGGAAAGAAGATGAAGAATTTTTCGAAAAAATGCGTGAATATGTTCGAAAAAAGAAAGTTCCACAATCCTCTTAGGATCAAAATGCTAAATTGAATCTTCATTTTTTAATTTATTAATAATACCTTCTAAGATTTCAATGACTCTTTTTCTATATGGGATTTGTTCTGGATAATTATAACTAAACATTCTCCAATGTGGTCGTTTATGACCCACTTTAAATTTTAAACCTCTCATATTTGTCATATAAGAATTACTATCCAGTTTAGTAGCTATCTGATCTGCTATGATATACCAATGATATTTGGTACCAATATTAGCTCCCGTATTAATTGGAGCTGATTTTGCTCGAGTTTTTAAACAATCAAATTTTATATTCCACTGATCAGGAGCTATTTTTGTTTCTAACCATTCCCCATTATTATAATACCAATGATGACTTCCTCCAACACTCATACCAGTGTAAATCTGATTCTTATAATTTTTTAGTTTATTATACATTAAAATCATCATATTTACATTTTTTAATCTATAATCTTAAGTATAATTTAACTTTAAAAAACTAATAGAGCATAAATTTAGTAAAAAAAACATTCTGGAAATTAGTTTAATTGTCAAATGAATTTTGAAAAAAAGGACATTTAATTATGAACAGAGTAGGATTAAAAGTCCATAGGAAATTATCTTGGCTACTTAGTTTTTTTTCATTGGGCGTGCTTATCATTGTATCTCTACGTAAATTTCTTGAAACTTATAGTTTTTACTTCATTATTCACCAAGTAAGCGAATGGATCTTATTGGGATTTCTAATCTTCCACTGCATACTCTCACAGAAGTATTTGAAACTTTGGTGGATTCGTATTTTTAAAGGTTTAAAAAGTAAGAGAGCTCGCCCCATTTACATATTAAGATTGATACAACTTATCACAAATAGAGCAATAATTATTTTCGCTGTTTTAGTTGTATTATCAGGTTTAGATTTAGTAATACCATTTGAATTACATGTTTATTATGATTTGGTCCTATTAATCCTAATCATAATCCATGTTGCTGTTGGATTTAAATTCATGTTTATAAGAAAAAAAGTAATGCATTGGAGTTTTAATCTATTTATAATTCTATTAAGTATTTTCTTAATAATTACGATTATCTTTACCAATTAAAGCCCTAAAATATTTAAAACTCTTCATTTTCTTTCAGAGAAAAAAATTGTTAATAGAGGTTGATTTTAGATTTAATTAAATTAAATTTTTTCTTTTGAAATATCTCACTAGTAATAAATAAATAAAAAAAAGTTAAAAGTAATTATAGGAAGTTTATAATCTTTTAATTATTAACTCTGCCATTCGATTTGAGAAGCCCCATTCATTATCATACCAACTTAGAACGAAAACTTCATCCTCAACAACTTTAGTCCATAACCCATTGAATATTGAACTATGTGGATTACCAATAATATCACTACTCACAATCGGATCCTCAGTGTATTCTAAGATGCCCCTTAGACTATTATTAGCGGCTTGTTTCATCTTTGAATTTACTTCCTCAGCAGTACATCTATTTTCTACTATAACTTTTAAATCTACTACACTCCCATCAAGTGTAGGTACTCTTACAGCAATACCATCTAATTTACCTGAGAGATCTGGAAAGACTAAACCAATTGCTTTAGCAGCACCAGTAGATGTAGGGATCATGTTTTGAGCTGCTGCTCTTCCACGAATCATTTTTTCAGGAGATCCAGAACGTGCAATATCCGCTATTGTTTGATCATTAGTATAGGAATGGATTGTGGTCATTAAACCATATTTAATCCTAAAATTGTCATGTAAAACTTTCACAACAGGAGCTAAACAATTAGTAGTGCATGAAGCATTGGAAATGACTTTATGCTCACCTGATAGCTGATGATCGTTGCAACCTAATACTACAGTAATATCTGGGTTTGTTGCAGGTGCACTTATAAGAACTCTTTTAGCTCCCGCAGTTAGATGTTTTGATGCTCCATCTCTATCGGTAAAGCGCCCTGTAGATTCAACTGCTACATCAATTTCATTTCTACCATGCGGTAAATTCGCAGGATCTCTCTCAGCTGTAATAGGAATCTCTTTGCCATCAATAACTAATGATGAGTCCTTAGCTTCTGCTTTCCCTTTAAATCTTCCAAATACGGAATCATATTTTAAAGCGTATGCCAAATATTTCGCTTCAAAAAGATCATTGATGGATATTATATCGAGATCATTCCAAAAGTTATCATAGACGGCTCTAAAAAACAATCGTCCAATTCTACCAAAACCATTAATAGATACTCTTTTTGCCATTTACTTTCACTTGTTTGTAATAATTTAATCTTTTAAAATTAGAAAAGTCAATCTTAGACAATATTAGATTGTTTTTTAATTTTTTAGTTTTAGATTAGTTCAACTTTACAATCTAATTTTAAAAAGATAATAACCTTTCTATCATAATCTATATAAATGTTAAACTCAAATATCAATCTAAAAAAGATTGAGGGATTAATATGGATGACATGGAAAAAAAAATCTTAAATAGGATAGATGAAATGAGAGATGAAATAATTCAATTTCTTCAGAAATTAATTCAATATCCATCAGAAATACCCCCTGGAAAATATCGAGAGATTTCTAAATTTATTGCTAAAAAAATGGAAGAATTTGGAATAAATACCAAAATTAAGAGGAATAATGTTATTGGTGAACTAGGTAATGAAAATGGCCGTTCACTAATATTCAATGCTCACTTTGATACAGTTACCGTTCATGATGGGTGGACAAGAAAACCTCATTCTGGTGAGATTATTGGTAATAAAATATATGGTCGAGGATCTGCTGACGATAAATCATGTATAGCAGCTGAAATTTTTGCTGCCAAAGCTCTTCTGGATGCAGGGATTGATTTAAAAGGAAAATTAATAGTCACTGCTGTAGTTAACGAGGAAATCGGAGGAATAGGTGGAACAGAATATCTTGTTAATGAAGGTATAATCAAGGGAGATGCATGTTTATTAGGAGATGGACCAACTGGTTATCCTATATTATATCGTGGAGGAGTACTTCAAATTAGTTTTAAAATAAAAGGAATTCGCCGTCATGCTATGGCTTATCCTGATACAATTCCTAAATATCGTAATGAATATTCTGGAATAAATGCTGTACATAGAATGATCCCTATTATGAATTTTCTCATGGAATTACAAGCAGAATTTAATAAGGAAGAAACTAAATATCCTATCCCTCCTGATTTGCCAAAAAAAGTAAGTAGCATTGAAATAACAAAAATAGAAGGAGGAAATGCAATAGATACAGTAGCAGATAATTGTACTTTGCACTGTATGATAAATTTTATTCCTGAACAAGATATTGATAGTATTCGAACAAGAATTTTAAATTACATAGGTGAATTAAAAAAGAAAGATCCATCTATAGAAGTTTCAATACAAAATCCTGCATCGATACCTCCTCAAATAGGAGATCCTAATTCTACCATAGCTAACGTTGTTAAGAATGCTTTCCAAAAAATTTTTGGAGAACAAAGAGACTTTAAAGCCTTTATTCCAACTACGGATGCTCATCTTTTTCAAATGAAAGGAATTGAAACTGTTATAATAGGAACTCTACGAGGGGATAATAATTATCATGCGCAAAACGAATTTGTATATATTGAGGACGTGATAAATGCCACAAAAATATATGCTTTAACAGCTTTGAATTATCTTAAATCAGGTTTCTAAATATGGAAGATTTCTTATTTCCATAGAAGTCCCGGTAGCCTTAATTAATCTCTGAAAATCAGGTCCAAGAATTTGTAATGTTTCGGTATTAACATTTGGATGGCAACATATTTCGTCTGCATTCCAAATAATTTCATCAACAATGAAAATTACTTTATTACTCGTATCATTAACTAAACCAAGCGGAGATA
>JBHLPZ010000140.1:0-8429 GCA_048885325.1 Candidatus Odinarchaeota archaeon | reverse complement strand
TATTTTAGAAAAAAAATATAAAGCATCTTATTTTATTGATAGGTATGAATTATTGTCCTTACTGTGGTAGTAATGTCGTATCTTCTTGGAAAGTATGTGCAAATTGTGGTCATAGATTAATTGATGAAGAAGTTTCTACAATAACCCAGGAAGAACCAAAAATTCAAACTGGAAAAATTGAGATTGAGCCCCCTAAAGTAGAGAAACCCTATTACAAAACTCAGGTGTATCAAACCTCTCCAAGAAGGGCAAATGGAATCACTGCTTTAATTGTTGGAATTATTGGTTTTAGTTGGTCATTTGCTCTTATAATACTAAGAATTCTTGATTTATATTCAGCATCTGGTTTTATGGTTGGAAATTTATTTACTGGTATGCTGGGTATTATAGCTATTATTTTTGGAATTGTTGGAATTAGTAAAGATGATACAAAAGGAATGGGGGTTGCTGGTTTGATTTTAGGAATTGCTAATATAATATGTATAATAATTCGGTTTGTAATATTTTTTATTCCCTGGCCCTTTTTACCGTAGGTATAAATACAGAAATACAATGAATGCATTTATAGCAAATTGGTTGATTACTTAGTCCGTTTCCTATTTTAAAGTTAAAATCCCTTTTTCAATAACACTAATGAGTATCAATTGAGACAGTAACAGCAGCATTACATATTAAAATCTTATCAGAACTGTCTCCTAAAGCCTCAATCAATATTCCTTTAGCTATTAAACCTCCATTTACAACTTCAAGAGTCTTTTGTCCAAATGGAACTGCTTTAAGCACTTTTTCCTCATCGATGCTATCAGTGTAGGGAGCCCCAATTTTAACATGAACTTTCATTTTTAAAAGCTCTTTGGGAGTTTTTAAACCACAAATTTCAATTAATCCTGTAAGACAATTATTAGAAATAGCATTTTTAACTGCTTTAATTGCCGCATTAGTACAATTATCATTATGTCCATGCTGATCTGTTCCCATTGCGAGCTGCACAATAAATCTTTTCTCATCCATAGTTTATCAAATTGTAGATTTTATACTTATATTTGTATTGTCTAAAACTTTTATTTATTGGTTTTTACTTATACTTAAGGATTGTTTGTAATTTAAGAATGAAAACAATTGAGATTGATTTTAAATGGATAATAATACAGAAAAAACTTATGAGATCGATGAAAATGTTTACCAGCGTTTTGAAGCTAAATATCATATGATCTATCGGCGTACTTGGGATAAAAGCTTGTTAACATATGGCAAAATGTTCGAAGAAAACATAGAAAAACACATACATTCGAAAAAAAAGGGTTATGGTCGGATTGATTTTGCTTTAGTCGTTGCAGGATGGACAGTTTATGAACAATTTCCATTCGCTTTTGCGTGGGAAAGGAAAGCTGATATTGACATAGGGTATGGTATAAATTGGATGAAATCAAAATATAAAATTGAAGATCCTCAATTACTTACTCAATCGATAAAAAAAGCAGCTAAATTTTATGGAGCTTCTTTAGTTGGGGTTGCAAATGTTAATGAAAAGTGGGTTTACAAAACAGGTTTTGTACGACCAAATCTAACAAATGAGGCAGAATCAAAAAAAGATATTAGAGAAGGTCTCAATTCAGAGGCTATATTAGAGACCCCTATAAATCTACCAGAAGATATAGATAATGTAATTGTTATTGCTATTGAAATGGATCAAAATGCTATTTCCACCGCTCCGGCTCAACCTGCTGCTGCTGCTGCTTCCATAGCATATTCAAAAATGGCATTTGTGATTGCTTGTTTAGGAGAATTTATAAGGAACCTAGGTTATCGAGCTATTCAATGTGGGAACGATACAGCTATTAGTATCCCTTTAGCAATCGATGCTGGACTTGGGGCTCTTGGGAGAAATGGGTTACTTATTACTCCAGAGTATGGACCTAGAGTAAGAATTTGTAAGGTTTTTACTGATTTACCATTAGTTTCTGATAAACCTAATTTTAAATTTATTCAAAATGTAAAAAATTATTGTAAAAATTGTTATAAATGTGTAGAAGCTTGCGAAACAAATGCGATAAGTAGGGAAAGAGAACCTAATTATATACCAACGTCAATTTCTAATAATCCAGGCGTTAAGAAGTATTATGTGGATGTAGAAAAGTGTTTTGAGTTCTGGATAGAAAACTCAAGTGATTGTGGAAACTGCATCGCAGTTTGTCCTTATTCTAAAATTAAAAATTACTTAACGATTTCAGAATTTTGGGATTCCAAATAAGTTAAAATATAAATTAGATTCCAAAATATTATTGCATTAAAATTAAACGGAATCTCATTATTATGGAAAAAATAAATGTAGCCATAATTGGATCCGGATTTATTGCTGAACATCATTGCCATGCTTACAATTTACTTCCCAATGTTGAAATTATAGGCATTTCTTCCTTAGAAGTGGATAAGGCAAAAGAATTAATGAATAAATATAAAATTTCAGGTAAATTGTTCAAGAACTATGAAGATTTGTTAAAACTTGATTGTGAAGCTATATCTGTATGTATCCCAAACTTTTTGCATAAAAAGATAACTATAGATGTTTTAAACTCAGGTAAGCATGCTTTTGTAGAAAAACCATTAGCAAAAACCGTATCAGAAGCAGTAGATATGTTGGAAGCTGAAAAGGCTTCAAATCGTAAAATTTTTTACTGTGAAAATAATATGTATGCCCCCTCTTTCAGTAAAGTCAAGGAAATCTTAGAAGAAGGCGCCTTAGGTCAGATATATATGGGGAGAGGTAAAGAACAACATTCTGGACCCCATTCTTCTTGGTTTTATAAACAAAAAGAAGCAGGTGGAGGCGCATTATTAGATTTAGGAATACATGATATAGATTGTTTAGTTTGGTATCTCAATTGCGATGTTAAGGAAGTTTTTTGTCAAACTAAAACAGTAATTCAAGAGAGAAAAAAATTTGGCAATTGTGAAGTTGAAGATAATGCAGTAGGTATCTTGTATTTTGAAAATGATGCACAAGTAATAATTGAGGAATCATGGACCGCGCCTGGGGGTTATGATATGCGTTTTGAATTATATGGCACAGAGGGGCAGATTAAAGTAGCTCCAACGTTTTCTAATTTAGTGAGTGTTTATAGCGAATCTGGATATGGTTATGCTGTTGAAAAAGCAGGAACTACAAAAGGTTGGACATTTCCAGTTCCAGCAGAATCTTGGTCTTTTGGTTATCCTCAAGAAATAGCACATTTTATAGATTGTATCATTAATAACAAAGAAGTATTAACCAATAGTAGATTTGCTCAAAAAATATTAACTGTTGTAGAAGCAATGTATAAAAGTTCAAAAACTAATAAAATTGAAGAAGTATCGTATAAATAGAGACCTCATTTGAGAGATTCAATTGTTTCGATAACCCAATCAAGTTTTTCTTGTGATGCTAAAAGTAATTCTTGAGGAAATTCTACAGTTCGTGAATATATATCAGACACGATAGGGAAGGTTTTATCATTACTTTTTTCCTTTCCCCAGTTTGCATTAGAATAATTAAGCCCCTTTTTTAGTATAATATTCTTGAAGCAATCTAAACTGTGTAAAGGAGGGTAATTATCGCATGTAGGAACTCCTTTTCGGTTTAGTTTTTTATAAAATTGTACTTTGTTTATCCCTCCAAATTTATCTGGGTCAAAAACAAAAGGAAATACATACCACCCCATCTCAGAGGTACCTGGTGTAGGCATCATCACATTTATACCATCAATTTCATTTAATTTTTCGATTAAGTATTTTGCATTTTTATTTCTTAAAGTATGTTGTTCAGGGAATTTTTTTAATTGCGTTCTAAGTATTGCCGCTTGATATTCTGTCATTCTGTAATTAGTGCCATAGCTGAAATGCTTATAAGCATGGGTACCTTTTCTTCGACCGCAATCTGTATATGAATATATCTTATCCGCTAATTCGTCTGAATCACAAATAATAGCACCTCCCTCTCCACTTGTCAAAACCTTTGAGGCTTGAAAGCTAAAAGTACCTGCATTACCCCAATTTCCTAATCTTTTTCCTTTATAACGTGAACCATGTGCATGAGCACAATCTTCGACCACAAATAAGTTGTAGTTTGAAGCAATTTCCATTAATTTATCCATTTCAACTGCATTTCCACCTAAGTGAACTGGGATTATTGCCTTTGTTCTTTTTGTTATCAATTTCTCAACTTTATCAACATTCATGACGAAAGTTTGAGGATGGATATCACAAAAGATTGGAACAGCATTAGCAGCAATAATAGCAGATGCAGAGGCTACAAAAGTATAATCAGATACTATGACTTCATCTCCTAAACCTACATCTAACGAGATCAATGCTGATTCAATAGCTACTGTCCCGTTACTTACAGCAACACAATTTTCTGCCTCTTGAAATTTAGCAAATTCTTCTTGAAATAACCATAAATTTTCTCCTTCGTGAGCACCCGGAAATCCACACCACCAATTTCCTGATTTTATAACACTTAATAATGCATTTATATCTTCTTTATCATATATTGGCCATTTAGGAAAATTTATCTTAGAATTTCGTTTAAGCGCCATCTTTAAATAAATCCCTCATATTGATAACATAAATTTTATGAGTTATTTTTAATATATTTATCAAAACAGATAAAATTTGCAAACAAGTAATTTATAATAATTATTGAAAAATAGTTCTGAAAATGAAACCTATCGATAAAACAACAGTAGCTCAGTTTCTAAATGAATACATTTCACAACTTACAGTACAGGATATTGAAGCCTTAATCGAAATTCCCCCAACAGAAATTGAATATACATATGCGTTTCCTTGTTTTAGACTAGCTAAGGTTGAGAAAAAAGCACCAAAAGCAATAGCAACGGAACTTAAAAAAAAAATCAAGTTACCTGATTTTTTGGAAGAAATTGAAGCAATTGGACCATATTTAAATATCAAAGTAAAATCAAAATACATTCTAATGCAAATATTTGAGTTAAACGAAGATTACGGCAGAATAAGATTAAAATTAGGGGTTGCAGATGAAAAAAAGAAAAGAATTGTGATTGAGTATCCTTCTCCTAATACAAATAAACCCCTCCATTTTGGACATGTCAGAAATATGCTTTTAGGTAAATCTCTCTCAAATTTACTGAAATATAAGGGACATACTGTATTTCAGGTCAATTTATATAATAATCGTGGCATTCACATTAGCAAGAGTATGTTAGCATATAAAAAATGGGGTAATAACATCCAACCAGATAAAAAAAGCGATCATTTTGTTGGAGATTACTATGTAAAGTATGCTGAAAAATTAAAGCAAGATAAGGAATTAGAAAAGGAAGCTTATGAGCTGTTAAGATTATGGGAAGCCGGTGATGAAGCCACAGTGGCTCTTTGGAATAAAATGAATAAATGGGTACTAGATGGTTTCAATAAGACATATGAAAAATTAGGAATTTCATTCGACAAGGAATATTTTGAGTCAGATCTATATTTAAGAGGTAAGGAGATTATTCTTGATGGAGTAAATAGGGGAATATTTGAAAAGCTTGAAAGTGGGGCTATCATAGCAAGATTAAAAGAAAAATATAACCTGGAAGACAAAATTTTAATAAGAAGTGATGGTACTTCGATTTATATAACTCAAGATATTTATTTAGCTTATAGGAAGAAAGCGGATTTTGATTATGATAGATCTATATATGTCGTTGGCGATCCGCAAATTCAACATTTTAAATGGTTATTTGCTATTTTGGATATGCTAGGGTTTGAGGAGGATAATTATCATTTATCTTATGGAATGGTAAATTTACCAAGCGGTAAAATGAAAAGCAGAGAAGGCACAGTTGTTGATGCAGACGATATCATTGAAGAGGTCGAAACCCTAGCTTTTCAAGAAGTAGAAAAGAGGTATCCAAACATTTCTAGTGCTGAAAAGAAAAAGAGAGCTGAAATTATTGGACAATCAGCTTTAAAGTTTTACATTTTGAAATATAGTCCAATTAAGGGTTTTGTCTTTAAGCCTAAGGAAAGTATTTCGTTTGAGGGTGAAACAGGTCCCTATATTCAATATTGTTATGCTAGAATAGCCTCCATTATTAAAAAATCGGAACTTGAAATAACTACCAAGATTAACTGGGATTTATTAAAACATGAAAAGGAGAAATTCTTAATAAAGGAATTAATATATTTTCCTGAAATTATTGACTTAGCGGAGAAGACTTATAATATTCATTTAATTGCTCAGTATCTATTAACTTTATGCCAATTATTTAATTCATTCTATTCATCATGTCAAGTAATTTCTGAAGATAAAAAGCTCGAACGAGCAAGATTATTATTAATTAAATGTGTGCAAATAATTATTAAGATTGGATTAAGTATGCTAGGAATTGAAACTTTAGAAAAAATGTAATTCTAATTCAAAAACCAAGGTAACTCGATGAGGTTCTACGATTTTGGAGGAGTAATTGATTCTAAAAGTAAATTTGTACTATTTGGAATACCATGGGATTATTTAACTTCAAAAAAAGAGCCTAATTCAGCAATGGCTCCTCAAAAGATACGTGAAGTAACCAATGATTTGTCTTTAACTACTGAAATGGGTATAGATATAACCAAATTAGAAGTGATCGATTTAGGAGATGTTCAGATAGAGTCCTCAGAAGTAGATAAAAATCTAATAGAAATTAGGAATTTTGTACACCATATTTATAATCAGAAGAGGGATGTTGTTCCAATCATGATTGGTGGTGATCATTTCTGTTCCTTTCCTGTAATAAAAACCATTGGAGATTTATTCGAAAATAAAGATCAATTTGGTATTTTAATATTTGACGCTCACCTTGATCTTTATGAAGAATGGGATAAAGGAGTATATTCCCATGCTACTATCTCTCATCGAGTCTTTGATTTAGAGTATGTAAATAATAGTAATATTTTAATAGTAGGTACAAGAGATATTGATATTCCAGAATTACAAATTGCTAAAGAAGAAAAGATAAAATATCTGGATGCATATCAAATTCAAGACTATGGATTAAATACATACATAAAGGAAATCATTAATTTTTTTAAGAACTCAAAAATAAAATTTTTATATGTCTCAATCGATATTGATGTTTTAGAACCCTCAATAGCTCCCGGAACAGGATTTGCAATTCCAGGTGGTTTATCTTATCGAGAATTATGGACAATTTTAAGACAAGTAGCTAATGAGTTTAAAATAATTGGATTTGATTTAGTTGAGGTTGCTCCAAATTTAGATCTTTCAAACAACATAACATGTAATTTAGCTGCTAAATTAATTATAGAGTTCATTTCTTTTATATCAAATAATTTATATTTTGAATAAAATGCCAGTTGAAGATTTTAAAGAGAAATTAAAGAAAGTAAATCAATTTAAAATAGATAATAGTGATAGTCTTGTTGAAGTAATAAAAGCATTAGCGGATACTGGATTTAATGCTAAAAGATTAGCCAAAGCCTGTGAAATCTATAAAGATATGATTGACGATAAAGATTGTACTAAATTTTTTGGATTAGCTGGGGCTTTAATACCAGTTGGTATGCAGGGAGTAATCTATGATTTTATAAAGAATGATTTTATTGATATTTTAGTTACTACTGGTGCCAGTTTGACTCATGATCTCGCTGAAACACTTGGATTCCATCATTTACAAGGTGAGTTTAAGATTCATGAATTAAATGATACCAAACTTCATGAAAATCAGCTAAATCGTATTTATGATGTTTTTTTGTCTAATGAGGTATATGAAGGCATAGAAGATTTTGTTTCTGATTTAGCCATACCTGATAATAATATGCCAGTTAGCTCCTTTCTAAAAACTCTTGGTGAACAATTACCAGATAACAAAAATTCAATAATAAAACTATGTGCTGAGAAGGAAATTCCAATTTTTTGTCCAGCATTCACAGATTCGGGTTTAGCATTACAGCTAGGTTTCCATCATCGAGATTTAAACCTAAACCATTTTAAAGATATGTTAAAAATGGTTGATTTAGCTTGGGATGCTAAACATGCGGGGGTATGCATTGTTGGAGGAGGTGTACCAAAGAATTTTATTTTTCAATCTCTTCAATTTTGTCCCACTTCAGCGATTTATGCAATACAGATTACAATGGACCGCCCAGAACCAGGAGGTCTAAGTGGAGCAACATTAGAAGAAGCAATTTCATGGGGGAAGGTTAATGAGAAAGCTAAGTATTCAACAGTAATTTCTGATGCAACGATTGCTTTACCAATAATATTGTTATATTTAAAAAAGTCAAGAAAACCTTAAAATTTTAATAAAATAGTCCTTTCAATTTTTGATCAACATTTTGTGCATCTGAACCAAAAATTTGATCAAGAATTTTCTTAAAATTTTTAAATTGAGAAACTTCGGATAAATTTTTTCTATTATATCTTT